>CAZTWR010000035.1:0-13153 GCA_964618055.1 uncultured Pirellulales bacterium
AACTCCGAATCAAAAGGGGGCTGGCCTATCAGAAACTTATGGAAGCCCAATGGGCTGGCAAGATAAACATTAAAGAAGAAGACGCTAAAAAGTATTATTCTGAAAATAAAAGTAAGTTCGAAACGCCCGAACAGGTTAGAGCAAGTCATATCCTCATAAAACCTGATATCACTGACCCTAACGCCGACCCAAACGAGGCAAAAGCAACAGCCAAGGCAAAAGCCCAGGACCTGCTTAAACAAATCAAGGATGGAGCTGATTTCGCCGAATTAGCCAAGACCAATTCTGGTTGTCCCTCAAGTACAAAAGGCGGTGATTTAGGTTTCTTTGGTAGAGGCCAGATGGTCCCCCCTTTTGAAAAAGCAGCTTTTGCACTAAAAGTCGGACAGGTTAGCGATGTTGTGGAAACCCAATTCGGATATCACATAATAAAGGTTACGGAACACAAAGACACCAGCGTTACAACATTTGAGCAGGCCAAAGACAATATATTGAAGCTACTGACACAAACCAGACAAGCTGAATTTGCCAAGGAGTATATCGCGTCGCTCAAAGATAAGGCAAATATCGTTTATCCCGCTGGCGAAGAGCCGAAAGCACCAACCAGCCCGGCAATAACGGCTCCACCCCCTCCGGAAGATAAAACTGCGGCTGAATAATAGCGTTTAGTGTTATCGCCATACGTTATTTTAAGGGTCTCGCCAGCTCAAGATAGGTCAGCTCTATGTCTTCGAAATAGTTTGCTGTACCAGCTTTCAGCCCAATCGTAGCTTCTTCATCGTAGACATAGACAATACTGCCTTTTAGCTGTGTTTACAGGACATCGGAAAGCACCAATCCAACTCTCTGTTATTCTCTTCGGCTTCAGGATACCGAGCCAGGTCCGTATCGCCAGAATATGTCGCCCCCCCCAACACAAAAGCCGAACTTGTTTGGGAACCTGTAAGAGTAAATTACAAAATTTTTGGTAAAATCTGGAGTAATTTGTTTGCAGACGCCGATGTTCATTATATAAAGTAAGCAATTATGCTTTCTTCAGGTAATCATCTGCGGATTTTTTAAGGACTCCAAGCACCTTTCAGGGACGAAATATGCCAAATCAGCCAAGGGTGGCAAAAGTATTAGCAGCACTGCTGATTTCAATGACCATCGGGGCAATAGTTTTAATGGTCCTGGGCAATGACCCCCCTTCTGCTGGCCCATTTTGCCTCTCCAGTTATTATCGTCTTGACCCCATCGAAAAAGCTATTTCTTCTCAAGCTGCCCAATCCCCCCATCGTTGGAACTGCATCGAAATCTACTATAGTGCCACCAAAGCCGGAAATATCGAACAGTTGGCCTCTCTCAGCGGCCTGGCCAGTCCAGAGGATATCAACTGTCACTTTGTTATCTGCAATGGCCTCGGTGCCAGTGACGGCCAAATACAGCAAACCGAAAAATGGCAAAGACAGTGGTCGATCATACCGGACCGAACCTGGTACGGCAGCAGTCAAACTATCCGCATCTGCGTTATAGCCGATGACAAAACCATTCGCCCAACAAACTTTCAGATAAAAAGGGTAGAGGCACTCGTGGAAGAACTGTCCAGAAAGTTTAACATTCAGCCTGAATATATCTACTACCCCAGTAACTGGAAGTAGCGACAAGGCCCTATAAAAAGTCAGGCAAAACAGCCTTATTGAGCTTTTTTATCACTGCTGCTGATTCTGACTGATGGGGTGGCCAATTTGCTTTCATCCTCGCTGTACATACCTGCGGACGTCGGTCAGCCAGTATAAAAACACTCCGACCGATAGAATCGCCAGCAGCAGTATCAGGCTTCCTCGCTTTTCGCTCCAGGCATATGAAACAGCACTGTAAATCAGAAAAGCGCACACAGCGCAAAAGATGAGTGTCGTAACGGGATAGCCGGTTACCCGATAGGGACGTTCGGCTTTTGGCTCCTTATAGCGCAAAACAATAACCGACAAGCTGGTTGCAAGGTAAAATAAGTAAACCGCTGTTGCGGTATAAAGAATAGTATCCACGAATGAGCCAAAAATTACAATAAGAGCTACTGCTATTGCCCCTTGTACAGATAGTGCCCAGATAGGCGTTCCCGTGCGTCCGTGCCACCTGCCTAAAATACCAAAAGTCCGATGTTCTGCACCAACCGCATAGGAAATCCGTGCACCGGTGAAAATCAAGCCATTGACAGCCCCCAACGCGGAGATGCAAACCAAAGCACTAATCAGTTGGCTTCCTACTTTAGGAAAGACCGTTGAGACACAGTCGCTTGCTACTGCCTTGGAAGTTGCCAGACCTCCATAGCCGAGCGTATAAAGAAATGCCCCGTTAACCAATAAGTACAGCACGGTGACGGCAACTGAGCCGAGTACCAATGCGCGGACAATATTGCGACGTGGATTTTTTACCTCGGCTGCTACATAAGCCATTTCGTTCCATCCGCCGAAGGTAAACAGCACAAATATCAGGGCCAGGCTAATTGGGAACGGTTCAAAAGTCTCTGGTATAGGCGAACCCCGGGGCGCAACGACCACCACACCGACGATAGCCAGCAGTCCTAACGCCTTGACTGTTGTAAGAATATTCTGCGTCCACTTGCCCTCTTTGACGCCCAGAATATTAATCACAGTCAGAATCACGGTAGCTACAGCTGCATAAATACGTTGGCTGTATGAGAAGTGGTAGTTAGATAGGGGGTCGTAGATTGTGCGTGCATACATCGCAAATGCAAATGCTATCACTGCGATATCACCTGGCCGGACAATCGCAAGCTGAATCCAGCCGAACAAATAGCCCGCCCATCGGCCGTATGCCCGGCTAAGATATACATAATCGCCCCCTTCTTGAGGATATGCCGAGGCAAGTTCAGCATAACACAGCGCGCCGAAAAGCGAGAGCAATCCCCCCACCGCCCAAATTGCCAGGACGCCCCACCAACAATAGGCCCCTTTGGCAATATCCGGCGCCATCTGATAGATGCCGACGCCGATGATGATACCCACGATAATGCAGGTGGAATCAAAAAGCGACAGTTCTTTCTTGGGGGCTGATTGCATAGTATGTTTCGCAAAAACGAACCTTTAGTCCCTTTTTCATTTATTAGGCTTTTTTGCAGCGTCTGTTTTCAGAAGACCAAAGTTTTCTCTCTCTGTTAACACCACCCACGCCCGCCAGTCTTTTTTGCAGATTCTTATCGGCTCAATTGATTTTACGCCCTTGAGCCAGACCAAAAAGCCAAACCTGCAATTGCTCTTGCTTCGCCAGTATTCGTCGCTGCCGATGATATAGTGGTTGTATTGCTGTTTTATTTCGATTATTTGCTTCGGCGTGAGGTTTTCGAAATTTTTAATCGCTGCGACGATTGCCGTTGCACAGACCGGCCCACTGCTTTCTTTCAAGAATAACCTATCATCGGGTAAAACCCGCCCGAAGGCATATCGCTTTGTTCCGGCAAAACGTGATTCAATTTTCTTGCGACCAGCTAAAATCGCATCTAAATAGTACTTTTTCAAGATTACCAGATGACAGTAAGCCATGATATTACATCATAACGAATCGAGTTAATTCCTTTTTTAGTTGCTCGATGTCCTGGAAAAGAATTGTTTTCAGTCCTACTTGTTTTGCTCCATCCACAAAATCCTGTCGGTCGTCTATAAATACTGTCTGCTTTGGTGTTGTACCAAGTTTTTGAACGGTAATTTCATATATTTTTCTTTCCGGTTTCACCACCCCCTCAGCGCAGGAAAAGACCAGCACGTCGAACATATCGTATTGCAACTCGTGAAAAAATTGCATTGCTGGCACTTCAGTATTAGACAAGACAGCCGTGCGGTAGCCGTTATTATGAAGTGATGAAACCATGGCAAAAACATCAGCTCTTGGTGAGTAGACAGTTCTAACGGCATCACCCCATAAAGACTTAACTTCTGGAACTGGTTTATTTAATTCTTTGCAAACTTTGGGCCAGAAATTATCTTCGCTTAATCCTTTCTGGAAATCTTGTGCGAACTTTTTATGGGCTTTGATATAATCTTTTTTGGATACGGACAGCTTATCGGCGCAATATTGCATCAACCCCGGGGCGGGGTCGTCTATCAGGACGCCTCCCCAATCAAATATCACAGCTTGTATTTTTCCCATAGTGTATAAATGCACCCAAAGTCAATTTTTGTCCCAAGACGATACAAAGGTTCGACTTACATATCAAGTTTTGTTTAAGCTCCTAAAGTCTTCTCTTTTACTCTTTGACGTTTGCTGATTGTAATTTTATAATCAAGGCAAGCTTATAAGGATAAGAGGATGGAATCGATTTTCATAGCTATAGGGAGTATTTTGGTTTTAGCTGTCTTGGCGCTGTTGATCTGGCTTATAAGCTCAAGTTTCGCAGCCAGAAGAGAGATAGCCGGCCAGGCCGCTGGTATTGGCCTGCTTCAACAGCAGCTCGAAGCCCTAAAAGCCGCTCAGGATAAAACCTCGGAAAATTTGCAAAAATCCCTGCAGGCAGGCCAAACCAATCTCAACCAGAGCCTCCAATCAAGCCAGCAGGTCCTAAGCCAGCTAAATACTCAAATCGGAGAATTGCAGGGAACTAACAAGCAAATGCTCCAGGTTGGAACCGAAGTCAGGCGATTGCAAGATATTTTAAGCTCGCCGAAGCTGCGAGGCCAAATGGGCGAATGGTCGCTCGAAAATCTTCTGGCTAATGTTCTGCCGAAGGATAGTTACAAACTACAATACATCTTCAAAGATGGCAAAATGGTCGATGCTATTGTTCAATTGCCGGATTTCTTGGTTCCTATAGATGCAAAGTTCCCGCTGCCGGGCTTTGAAAAAGTAGTAACAGCAGAAACCGATGAGGAAAAAACAAAACTCCGCAGACAATTCCTCAAAGACGTAACCACCCATATCGACAAAATCGCAGCCGACTACATCAGACCTGCTGAGGGCACATTGGACTTTGCTATTTGTTATATACCTGCTGAAAACGTTTATTATGAAACGATTGTCAAATATGCAGGCGAAACACAGGATATTTTGCAATATTCACTTGATAAAAAGGTGATACCGGTATCGCCGAATTTGCTGTATGCATATCTGATGACGGTTGTGATGGGTCTGCACGGCCTGCAGATAGAAAAACAGGCAGCGGAAATCCGCCAGAATTTGAACCGGCTAAACGCTTCTTTCGCAGATTTTCTCTCAAACTGGGACACACTCGGCACACATATCCGAAACGCATACACCAAATATGACGATGGCCAGAAAAAACTCGACCGCTTCGGCCTGCAACTCAACCAAATACAAGATGAAGGCGGCAGCTAAGTTCCCTTCCCTAGCCCGTAAAGTTGAAAAGTAAGCAAAAGGACAAACGAAAATGACCTATGAAGATTTGAAGGGCAAAAAGGTTTTAGTTACCGGCTCCAGTAGCGGTATCGGAGCGGCAACGGCAATTATGTTCAGTAAGCAGGGCTGCTTCGTCGGAGTCCATTACTTCCAGACAAAAAAAGGCGGCGAAAAAACGCTCGAACAGGTCAAAAAAAACAGCGTCGGCGTCCTACTTTGTGCAGATATGCGCGACGAAAAACAGGTAAACCAAATGGTCGAGCAGTTTGCCAAAGAAGCCGGCGGCATCGACGTCCTCGTCAATAATGCCGGTTCGCTCATCGACCGTCAGCCCTTCGAAACCGCAACTCTCGATTATCATGAAGACGTGTATGCCACAAATGTCCGCAGCGTTTTTCTGGCGACCAGAGCGGCATTACCCCATCTGAAAAAGACCAAAGGCAATATCGTTAATATCGGCTCAGTTGCTGGCCATACCGGCGGAGCTGGCGGCTCAGGAATCTACGCAGGCGCCAAGGCAGCAGTTGCTACTGAGACTATTTCTATGGCGAGGGAATTCGCTCCATATGGCATCAGAGTAAACAGCGTCCTGCCTGGCCTCATTGAGACTCGCTTCCACAAGCGATTTAGCACAACTGAGCGCAAAAAAGCAGCCGCTCAGCGGACCCCGCTCGGCAGAAATGGCACTGCCGAGGACGTCTCTTATGCGGTGTTGTTCCTTGCGAGCGAGGCCGCCGCCTTTATCACCGGCGAATATATCGCAGTCAACGGCGGATTATATATGAGAGCCTGAAAAACAATCCTTGCACTTGACAGTTTTTTTGCTATAAAGGTGTTTAGCAATATAACAAATCAAAAAAAGAATAAAGAACGAGACGGACTCTAAATGCAACGGTACGCACGGACGCAAACAAAGGGGAACCACATTTGCAAAACAACGCAAACGACAACCCTTCTCAAAAGCAATAAAATACGTTTGGGAACCCAAAAAAAACGTTGGGTAATCCAGCCACCACACCCTAATGCTGGCGAATTTGCCAAGTCACTGAAAGTCTCGCCTCTTTTAGCACAGGTTTTAATCAACCGCGGAATAACCGACGCCCACGCCGGTACTGTTTTTCTAAGGCCGAAACTGAACGAGCTTATCAGCCCGGAGCTGATGCCAGGCATCAAACTAGCTGTAAGCCGAATAAAGCAGGCCATCAAAGGAAAGGAAAGAATCACCATCTATGGCGACTATGACGTAGACGGGATTACGGGTGCGGCAATTCTCTGGCAGATTCTGACGCTGCTCGGTGCCGATGTAAATTACTATATCCCGCACCGTATCGACGAAGGTTACGGCCTAAACGAAGAAGCTATCAAGGCACTGGTGCAGACCGATACCAAACTTTTAATTACCGTTGATTGTGGTATCACCGCGGTTAAATCGGCAGAACTCGCCGAGCAATTAGGTCTCGACCTGATAATAACCGATCATCATCCACCCGACCCCGAATTACCAAAAGCCACTGCTATAGTCCACCCCGCGTTGGACAAATCTTACCCCAACCAGGATTCATCCGGCTCAATGGTAGCCTTTAAGTTGGCCTGGGCAATAGCTAATGAATTCACTAATCATTCACAAAATCGAAGCAGCGGGGGAAAACTCGAACCGAAACTGCGCGAATTTATGCTCAATGCAACTTCCCTGGCGGCCATGGGCACCATCGCTGATATCGTAGACCTGCGGGGTGAAAATAGGATTCTAACAAGCTATGGACTCAAATCCTTGCCGCAGTGTAAACTCTCTGGCGTCCAGGCCCTCATCGAATCAGCTGGCCTGACAGGACAAGGGCTTGATAGTTTTCGCATCGGCTTTCACCTCGCACCAATGCTCAATGCTGCTGGGCGGATGGGACACGCACGATTGGCTATGGAACTCTTAGCAAGCGACAGTCCAATTCGCTCGACGGAAATAGCCCATTATCTCAAAGAGCAAAACGACCAGCGTCGCCAATGCGAGCAAAAGATACTTAAGCAGGCTCGCGAAATGATAGCAAAATATGGCCTGGACCACCCCAACCAAATGAGCTTTGTCCTTGCAAGCGAAACCTGGCACACCGGCGTAATAGGCATAGTAGCCTCGAGAATAGTCGACATTTACCACCGTCCGACGATTATAATCGGGCTCCCATTTTGCAGTAAGTCGCAAAATGGGGACCCCGTTAACATTGGAGACGCCGAAAACAGCATCGCCCAGGGTTCCGCACGCTCGATAGACGGCTTCTGCTTACTCAGCGCAATCAGAGCCTGCTCACAGCATTTAGTTAATTTCGGCGGCCACAAAATGGCAGCCGGAATAACCATCAAAACCAAAAAAATAAATCAGTTCGCAGTCGATTTCGAGGCCTATGCAAAAAAGCACCTAAACAAAAATGATTGTGTTGCCAAACTCCACATCGACGCAACAGCCCCACTGAGCGAATTTAGAAAAGAAACCGTCACTGAACTCCAGATGCTTGGCCCATTTGGCCAGGGCAATCCCAGACCTATCTTCGCAACAAAAGGCGTCCGTCTCGCATCTCCGCCGAGAATTTGCGGAGCAAGGGGTAACCACTTGCAGCTTGCGATAACAGACCATACAAATGCGGTCCGCTGCATTGGTTTCGGCATGGGGAAATTAGAGAAAAAATTACTTGAACACGAGTTCTTTGATGTTGCCTATCAGGCCCAAATAAATAACTATAACGGCCTCAGTAATGTTGAATTTGTCTTGGCCGACATCCGCTTCGAGTAATTGCGGCTATTCTTCTATGATAACCTTTTCAATATTAAAGTATCCCAATGTGGAGACCATCCCAAAGAAATCAACTGGTTCACCATTGCCTATAGCCAAGGCAATATGACCGGCGTCAAAGCCTTTCGGCGCCCTGGTTGCGTCGAGCCCAATCCACCTATCACCCACATAAGCTTCCACCCAGGCGTGACCACCAAACGCATTTTCTCGACCGGGAAAGTCCTCCACGTAAACAAGGCCCGAAACTATCCGCGCCGGTATCCCAACTGCACGACACATCGACGCCGTCAGCACAGCAAACTCACTGCAGTCACCAACTCTGCTGGCCGCAACCTCTGCCGCTGATGCATAACCAACCGACAGGCTCCTATTATCGATGTATTCAGAGACAAACGCTTCAATCCTTTTGGCAGCCTCAGCTGCATCCTTAGTGTCACCCACCGCACGATTAGCAAGGTCAATTATCTCTCTGTGGTCGCTCTGCACAAATCTTGTGGGCTTCACCGCCTCCAAAATGTTACTGTCCTTACCTTCATAAGGAAACGTCGCACCTGCCGGCGCAGCAACAGGCCTGACAGCCACGATTACTCCACCTTCCTTAAGCTGCTGTACACTTTGGTTGTCACTGGACGGTATTGTCAGCGGAGCTGCTTGACTTGTCGGGCTCAAGTGATAGATAATTGATTTAGCCGACTTAATGTTATCTAAGGGCTCCGGGCTGGCTAAAAACATCTTATCAACCAATTCCAGCACGTCATTCTCACCCAGCGCAAACTCCTTGGTGCAGGCAATCATCTCAATTTGCATCCCCATCATAGGCACAATATTCTTTTGAACACGAAGGTCTCTATCAACATAACTGGTGCCGACAATCTCGCCGGCCCTTGGTAACTTAAAGACAGTCTTAACCTCCGTCAAAGCCACGACACGTCCCAGCAAATCAACATTTCGTTTCGGCCCAATATGTATCTCAGCCTCAATAGCCTGCATACTGCCCGCATCGAACAGCTTGGCGCTATATTCCAAACCCTCCTTAAGACCTTTCTTCAGACCCAGCAAACGCAAGCCCTCAACCATTACTGCGCCGCTCGGCCACTCAAACGTGCTTTTTTGCTCCCCTCCCGCCGAAGTAACCGTCATATTCACTATCCCCTGCTCGTTCACCGTCCCTGAGGCATTCATCGTCATCAGACCGAAACCCTGCACAACCTCAAAACCCAGCGGCTTGCCGTCGGTCGTCTCAATGCTGGTTGCTGTCGTATTCACACTCACCGGAACATCAGCTCGGCTCACCTGCATGCTCACTTTTTCGGTAGTGGTCACCTTCCCATCAGTCACGACACGACTCTGTATCGCATGGCCTATCTTCTTGCCCTCCATAAACACAGCAAAATATTCTGTTTGCTTTGATGCAAGCACCGGTGGGCAAAGCAATAACAGCACTAAACACATCCCGAGAAGATACTTGATTGTCATAATTCGACCCCTTTCACCTATTTGTTTTATTAAAGGCCATCTGTCGGCTGATTATAAACACAAAACCCCAAATTTTCATCGCAATCTTTTTTTTTCGAGCTAAAATAAGCAAAAAACTTCTTTTTTGTGATATCACGAGATGCTTTTTGACCAACTTCTGAATCTGGTTTCTTCGGGCAAAGTGAGGGGAGTTTGCATTGATTCACACCTCGTCAAAGCCGGTGATATTTTTGTAGCTATCGAAGGTACAGTATATGACGGCCACGATTTTATCGACCAGGCCCTTGCCAATGGTGCTAAATATATCGTTTGCCAGAAGAACAACTCGAGCATCGAGTATCGAGCATCAAGCATCGAGATTATTTTTGTTGATGATTCTGCGGAAGCGGCAGCGATTCTGGCACAAGCAAGAAAGGGTAACCCGTCTTCAAAATTGACCAACCTCGCTGTCACCGGAACAAACGGCAAAACCACGGTTGCTTTTCTTGTTCGCTCTTGTATACAAAACACCGGCCAGAAGTGTGGCCTTATCAGCACAATCATTTATGACACGGGCCAGGCAAGTTTTGAAGCAAACCTGACAACCCCTGACTGCCTGACCATCGCCGAGAAACAATCACAAATGCTAAAAGCTAGCTCAAAATATATGGTCATCGAAGCAAGCAGCCACGCCCTTGCTCAAAATCGACTAGCGGCCATAGAATTCAAAGCTGCCGCTTTCACAAACCTTGCCGGTGACCATCTGGACTACCATAAAACCAAAGCAGACTATCTGTCCGCCAAAACCAAACTTTTCCAAGCATTATCACCTGATGCTACAGCAGTGTTGAATAAGCAATCACCAGAGGCCAAACAAGTCGCTCAAAAAACCAACGCCAAAATCTTATGGTACGCTGTTGATGCCCCCGCTGATTTAACTGCTCATATCGAATCGATGGACATCAGCGGAACTCGATTCTTGATTCTGGATAATAGATGTTCATCGAGCATCGAGCATCGAGCATCGAGGATCGAGGTAAAGACCCCTTTGCTCGGCCGATATAATGTTAGTAATCACCTGGCGGCAGCAGGACTATGCCTTGCTGCCGGTTTCGATTTGCAAACAATATCAAAGGGATTATCCGCACTTCAAACAATCCCAGGCCGACTGGAAAAACTCGATAGTGACCACCCTTCAATCTTTATCGATTACGCTCATGCCGATGACGCTTTGAAAAATGTCCTCTCAACACTAAAACCCCTATGCAAAGGCAAATTGAGGGTCGTCTTCGGCTGCGGCGGAGACAGAGACAGAACTAAACGCCCACGTATGGCTAAGGTTGCCGAACAGTTGGCCGATTTTATAATCGTCACCAACGACAACCCAAGAACAGAAGAACCTATGGCTATCATCGAGGAAATCATCACCGGTTTTGAAAAAGGACCCCCTATTCTAAGCAGTGCTTTACGAGATACGAGCGACGAGCAACGAGCGGCAAAAATCGTTGAGCCGGACAGAAAAAAGGCCATCGAGTTAGCTATAAAAACCGCCAAAAAAGATGATATTGTCCTCATAGCAGGTAAAGGCCACGAAACATATCAAATAATAGGAAAGCAAAAATTCAATTTCAGCGACAAAAAAATCGCCCAAAAATGTCTAACGAAAAGAAATCGAAGAAATTCTTGATAGTAGATTTGGCCAGAATAATAAAAGCGCACGAGCTACGAGTCACGAGCGACGAGCGACGTTTTTTCACCGGCGTAAGTACTGATTCGCGAACTATTGAAGCTGGCGACTGCTTCTTTGCTATCGAAGGTGAGAATTTCGACGGTCACAACTACGTGCCTGATGCTTTCGCCAAAGGTGCTGTTTGTGCTGTAGTTAGCAAAGAAATCAAGGACGACAGACTCGCTGATAAAGCTATACTCATGGTGGATGATACAATAAAAGCCCTCGGTGATTTTGCGCTGAGCTACCGTCGGCAGAGCAACTTTAAGGTAATCGCAATAACCGGTTCAGTTGGCAAAACCACCGTAAGGCAAATCACTTATCACGTCTTAAGTCAGCATTATCCTGTGCATCAGGCGCCAAAGAATTTTAATAACAATATAGGCCTGCCTCTTACACTACTCAGTGCCGACCCCGAAGATAAAATAGTCATCGTCGAGCTTGGCAGTAACCACCCCGGCGAGATTGCTCACTTAACTCAAATCGCTTTGCCGGATATCGCGGTCGTAACTAATGTTTATCCAGCCCATTTAGCTGGGTTTGGCAACCTCCAGACTATCACTAAGGAAAAGTTGTCCATTTCGGAAGGACTCTCAAGTGATGGCATTTTGATAATCAACGCTGATGTGGTTAAGTGGTTAAATGGTAACTGGTTAAATTACCAATTACCGATTACCAATCACCAAGTCATAACTTTCGGTAAATCAGATGGCCCCAGCTTCCAGGCCCGAAACATCACCTCTAACGGAATCAATAGTCGATTCATTATCGATGAAACAGAAATCTATTTACCGCTGACTGGCCCCGGCAATATCGAAAATGCACTGGCTGCCTGTGCCGTTTGCCGCCAATTTGGCATAACCACCGATGATTTTGCTCACGCTATAAAAACTCTACCAGCCGTTCCCATGCGAACTGAATTGCTGCAAATTGGAACGCTGACTGTACTAAACGATTGTTATAACGCAAATCCCGCATCGATGAAAAACGCACTGGATACATTGGCCGATCTCGTCTCAAAGGAAAAACGCCGACCGGTCTTTATCTGTGGTTATATGGCTGAACTTGGTAATCAAAGTGAGCGACTACATGCTAAGTTAGGGGTCTCTGTTGCGCGGGCCAGGATCCAGCTCTTGCTGACCGTTGGTAAATTTGCGAAAATCACCGCAGAAGCCGCAAAAGATACCGCAGAATACGATTTGCAAACAAAATCTTTCGCAGATACCCTTTCAGCTTGTAATAATCTCGAAAAATTCATAAAAGATTACGATATAGTATTAGTCAAAGGCTCCAGGGTCAACAAACTGGAAATGGCCGTCAAGAAACTAAAGGAGCTTTATAAAAACAAGCACTAAGCAAGAAGCTCAAAATCCGAAACAGGTACAAATAGTAAAAATCCAAAATCTAAAACATAATGTTTTGAACATTTGATATTTGAATTTAGATATTGTTTCGAGTTTCGGATTTCGATATTCGAATCTTCTTGAGGAACAAGATGATATACCATTTGCTATGGCATCTCCGTGACGTCTTTACTCACAGGCTGGGTTTTTATGCCTATCAGGACGTAATGTTTCGCTCTGTAGCGGCCATCTTGACCAGCTTTCTTGTCGCAATTTCGCTCGGCCCCACTATTATTCGCTTCTTGATGCGCAAAAAAATTGGCGACCGCCCGGAGTTTCATCACGCCGCCCTCAACGAATTAACCAAAGAAAAGGCCAACACGCCTACAATGGGCGGCCTGATTATCATCCTTTCCAGTTTAGCAACAACCTTGTTATGGGCAAAGCTGAACAACCCCTTTGTTCAAAAGGCAATTATTTTAGTGATATGGTTTGGCG
>CAZTWR010000036.1:0-1915 GCA_964618055.1 uncultured Pirellulales bacterium
TTGAACTGCGAGGTGCGCCATTTTTACCATTTTGGATTACCGACCTTTCGGTCCCGGATGCCCTGGTCAGGTTTTCAGCGGTGACAGTGCCCCTGCTGGGCTGGAAGGTCGATTCGCTTAACCTTTTGCCGATTTTGATGGGTGTGGCATTTTATCTGCAGCAGAAGCTAATGCCTAAGCCGGCGGCGGCTTCAGCTAATCCCCAGGTAGCTCAACAGCAGAAAATGATGATGATTATGCTGCCGCTGTTATTCCCGTTGATGTTATACAAGGCCCCGTCCGGAGTGAATCTGTATATAATGGCCAGCACCTTTGCCGGCGTTATCGAGCAGCACGTTATTCGCAAACACATTCGCGAGAAAGAAGAGGCCGAATCGGCGGGCTTAGTTGCTGCAACGAGCAAAACCGGCGGCAAAGTCAAAAAGAAAAAGCCCAAACCATTTTACAAAATATGATAAATGGTAATTGGTGATTGGTAATTATTTAACCAGTTACCAATTACCGGTTACCAATGTATGAGCTTAACGACACTATCGTGGCTGTCAGTTCTCTGACTTCAGGTGGAAGAGTACTTGTTCGCATATCCGGTCCCGACACAATCGAGAAAATCAATCAGATTTTTAAGCCACTGATTCACGTTAAGCGAGGGACGAGGGCGAGCTTGGTAACCGGCAGCATAGTGATTGATAAGGAACTCGAGATTGATGCACAATTATATCTTTTTTTAGCCCCGCACTCCTATACCGGTGAGACGCTTGCCGAAATTCACATTTATACAAACCCATCTGTTACCGAGGCCCTTTTGGAAAGCTTGCTGGGTAAGGGCCTTCGAATGGCTGGGCCCGGCGAATTTACCGCACGCAGCTATCTTAATGGTAAAATCGACCTGGCTCAGGCTGAAGCGGTAAATGAAATCATCACCAACTCCAACAGACTTCAATTAGCCGCAGCCGAGAAGCTTCTTAGCGGCAAATTAGCCCAAACAACAGAAAAAATCCGCTCGGAACTGATGGACTGTCTCAGTCTCATTGAAGCAGGATTGGATTTTAGTGGCGAAGATATCGAATTTATAACTGGCCCGGAGGCAGTTCAAAGACTTATCTGTATAAAAAACGAGCTTGAGCAGTTGCTGTCCGACAGCATCAGCTGTGAATCGATACTTGATTTGCCAGCTGTGGGGATCACAGGTGCACCTAATGCCGGCAAAAGCAGCCTGCTCAATAAACTAACAGGCTACGAAAGAAGCATCGTTTCGGCACAGCGCAAAACCACCAGAGATGTTTTGACCGGCGAGCTTTCATTAAGGCATTGCCGATGTGTGCTGTTCGATTGTGCAGGGTTGATAGCTGCAACAGAGAATATACTTGATGAATTAACCCAGCAGGCGGCAATCGAGGCGTTGCGGAACAGTTCTGTGGTTGTATTTTGTGTGGACGCATCAAAAGAGGATTGGTCTGAAGATATGTCAATAAATGACCTCATAGAGCCACAAATTTTGATAGCAGTAGCAACAAAATCCGATTTACTCTCAGAGGAAATGTTATTTAGTCGCATTGCCGAGCTAAATAAATTATTTAACACCGATTTTTTAGCGACTTCTGCAGAAACCGGCGTCGGTTTGGAACAGTTACGTAATACAATTGATAAAAAACTAATCGGGCTGGCACTTGGTAGGAGTTCCAAGGAACAGGTTGTTGAGCGCGGACGTTCGGCTGAGCTCAGTCGAAGCCCATCGGGCGTTGCACTCACTGCTCGGCACAGGCAGGCAGTCACGGAGGCGATTGAGAATGTCAGCGAGTCCATCAATGAATTAAAGGCCGACAATAACGAGGTTACCGCAATGATGCTGAGGGCTGCTTACCAGGCAATTTCCACTATTGAGCATTTTATGGTCCTCCCAGCAAGGGGAATCAGG
>CAZTWR010000036.1:1925-12821 GCA_964618055.1 uncultured Pirellulales bacterium
CACATCGACGACGAGATACTGGATAAGATATTCTCCCGTTTCTGCATTGGAAAATAAGGCGGGACGAACACATCGTTCACATTAACGGCCAGCCTGTAGGGCAGCGGTCGAGCCAATAGTCGGCAAAGATGCTGTAATCTTTCAAGTTAACGTTGTTACTGCCGTCAAGGTCGGCGCTGAGCCCTGAACCTTCCTGCAGCCACTGGCCGCAGAATATCACAAGGTCATCGAAATCAACTAACATAGATTTGACCTTTACGGCAATATCCCTGTCGAAGTCAGGAAGCTCAATAATCAATTCACTGTTCTCACAATATGCTTCGTTAACATCAATAACACCGCCGTCTCCACGGGTTTCGTAAGCCTCTATTGTATAATAACCTTCACTGAGACCATTCAAAATGAAGTTAACATCATAGAAAGTCCCATAGGCAGTTCCCCCTTTCTGGCTGTTAACATCATAAATCCAGATGTAGGAATAGTCATCACCGGATAGCCCAAGGAACCGCAGATACCCCTGGTTGCTGTCGCTGTTCTCTTTAAATTCATAGTTTGAGATATGAAACCAGTCTCGGCCAGTGTTCTCGATTTGCACGGAGTGTTGACCCGCGGGAATCAGAACTTCGATTATGAAATTGTTTGAATCGGCAGGATAACTCGATGAAAAGATTTCGCTGGAATCAACAAGCACACGCAGGCTGTTATCGCACCAGTCGGCGGTGCTTTCCACGTGGATTTTCAGAGAGCCATCTTCCAGCATTTCCAAGTTAAAAGTTGGGTCCGACCTGTAATCCGATTTGGTGGAACCATGCAGCCATTGCGAAAGGTTTCCTACCCCCGGGACACTTCCGTCAGGTTGAATGGTGAAAACAGTCTGTGTCGATATAGCCCAGAAATCCGACAGACCTGGGACGGCAGAAGCCCATAAAGGCAGCTCTGGTGTGTTAATATCTGCTTTGGAGAGGTTGTAAGCTGCCGGGTTTTCACCTTCGGCGTAAACCGAAAGAGCAATGAATTCGTCGTAAGCGTTATATTTTTCAATATCATCCCACCACCACATGTTCCCGCTGGACTTAACGTGAAACGCACTCCAGATACCATTATGAAGGACCAGCCTACACTCGTTGGGGTCGCTACGGTCGAAACTGCCGAATTCGCCCATAATAACCGGCTTGTTGTAGCTGCTGAGTCTGGAAAACGCTTCGTTGAAGAAACCTGCTGTATAGGAGCCGTAGTAATGAACCTGTATAACGTCCATATTCTCCTGGCTCCAGATATCCTCAAAACCTGACCCATCGGAGCTGGTAGTAATCAAGTGGTCGAATGAATCAACAGACTTTATGTAATCGGCCATTTCATCGTGCCAGTCTACGACTGTATCGGGGTCATCTTGCCAACCGTTGGTGTACTGGACCTCGTTGAAAAGCTCCCATGCCAGAATGGCTCCTGAATAGCCCCAGCGGGCAATAATATAGCGATATTTGTATTTTGTTATCCGGCGGGCCTCCGCATTAGTGAAAAAGTCCGCTGGGTCATCGAGGAAGCCGCCAGGCAAATCATCATTATAGGGGTTGTCATCCCAGTTTGAATTGACATTGGTGCTGAACTGGCCATGGTGCTGTAAAACCAACTGCATTGAAATGCCATTTTGCTCACAGCTTTCAATTATCCGGTCCAGCTTCCAGGCAATTGGCATGCTAAGAACTCCTACACCATCATAGTATTCTTGATTGGCATTCCATTCTAAACTCGTTCCCTGGAAGAAATGGGTCATCCAAGTGCGAACCCAATTCTCACCGACACCACCCATCGCCGCAAAGGTATCTTCCCAAATGCCGGTTCCATCCCAAATGTCGGATCCAGACTTACCCCACCACCCTACGTTGTGACCGATGGGTATATAGGGTTCCTTATTATCGTACCGCAGATAGTAAGGGTTTCGGCTGTCCACTCTGATAATCCCTTTTTCGTCACTTTCGATGCAGGTAAAAGTAATCTCTGGGTCAATCACATTAGTGCCGTTATGGTCGATAATTGTAATCTGATTAATTGCATAGGCGCCGAGTTGAGATGGAGCAAAGCGCACTTTCCAGCATGGGTCTCTGCCATTGACAAAATCCCCACCCCCATCTTCATCGTATTCCTTATAAAAAAAGGCAGGTACCTCCACATTGCTGCTATCTGGTTTGGTGAAAGTAACCATAATATCAACAATATCGGTATCGAAAGGATTGCTATAGCTCTCCGAGAGGGTGAAGGTCAGTTCGAACTTTTCATATCGGCCGATAGTTTCGGCATTCTGCGAAATTAATGTTATTTCGGTTTGCGCCCCAGCGATTGCTGGAAGAAGGCATACTATCCCGATTGTAAGATAAAGTAGATTTTTTAACAAAACCGACAACCTCCTGCCCTTGTGGGCTTAAAACTTACAAAGGGGGGTCCCAGCAAGGCATTGTGTATCCGTTCAGCCCTAACTGCTCTTATCATCACAACAAAAACTATTGTACCAAATAACCGTCCAATTGTCCAGATTATCTGTGGTCTATTTCCCGTGTAATATTGGATATTGAAAGAACTAAATAAACATTTGCGAACACTTATTGGCAGGGACACTTAGCTTCTGGATAAGCAAATAAGCCGAGGCGAGTAGCTGATTTTGGGCTTTTTAATTTTTTCCAACCTCGAAATCCTTAAGCTGCCTCGCCCCGGCAATGGTAACTGGTAATTGGTAATTGGTAATTGGTTAAATAATCACCGGTTACCAATCACCAATTACCTATTTGTCTTTGGCTTCAAATTCTGCATCGATTACATCATCTCCGCCACCTTTTCTTTTAACTTCGCCTTCAGGCGGTGGTTGGCCTTTGGTGCTACTTTCTCCACCACCCGCTGCAGAAGCGGCTTGCTTCTTGGCTGCCTCTTCATAAAGCACCTTGCCCAATTCGCCACTGGCAGTGCCGAGGTTTTCAATGGCTTTTTTTATAGCATCGGCGTTATCGCCTTTTATAGCTTCTTTGAGGTTGTTGACCGCACTTTCGATTTTGCCGCGGGTTTCAGCGGAAACTTTGTCACCGTGCTCTTTGAGTGTCTTGTCCGTTGAGTAAATCAACTGGTCAGCCTGATTTTTCAAATCGACAACTTCTCTTTTCTTCTTATCTTCCGCCGCATGGGCCTCAGCCTCTTTGGTCATCTTTTCAATCTCTTGTTCACTCAGCCCCGAACTGGATTTAATTTCAATCGACTGCTGTTTGCCGGTAGCAAGGTCCTTGGCAGAGACGTTCAAAATGCCATTGGCATCAATATCAAATGCAACCTCAATCTGTGGAATGCCTCTTGGAGCCGGTGGAATATCGGTAAGCTGGAACCTGCCGAGCGTACGGTTGTCCCTGGCAAACTCCCTCTCGCCCTGCAGAACGTGGATATCAACAGAGGTTTGACTATCCGCAGCGGTAGAGAAAATCTCTTTTTTGCTGGTAGGAATGGTCGTGTTGCGGTCAATCAATCTCGTCATAACGCCGCCTAACGTTTCAACTCCCAGCGAGAGCGGCGTTACATCCAAAAGCAAAATATCTTTTACGCCGGCATCACCAGCTAAGACCGCACCCTGCAGGGCAGCTCCCAGAGCAACTACCTCATCGGGATTGATACTCTTGTTGGGTTCTTTGCCGAATATCTGTTTAACAATCTCCTGAACCTTTGGGATTCTTGTTGAGCCGCCGACGAGCAGCACCTCAGCGATATCATTGGCTGAGAGCTTTGCATCTTCCATCGCCTTGTAACACGGGGATTTGAGCCGTTCAAAAATAGGCTCAGCCAGCGATTCAAACTTACTGCGGGTGATGGTAATCTGCAAGTGCTTTGGCCCTTTGGCATCGGCGGTAATAAACGGCAGGTTTACTGTTGTCTCAAGCTGCGAGCTTAATTCACACTTAGCTTTTTCGGCTGCCTCTTTGAGTCGTTGATGGGCCATTGGGTCATCGCGAAGGTCTATACCCTCGGTCTTTTTGAACTCATCGGCCAGATAATTTATCAGCTTCGCATCCAGGTCATCACCGCCGAGATGTGTATCACCATTGGTGCTTAAGACCTCGATAATACCGCCTTGGTCTTCGAAACCTCCGATATCGAGGATTGAAATATCAAAAGTTCCACCGCCAAAGTCGAAGACCGCCACCTTTTCACTCTTTTTCTTCTCAAGCCCGTAGGCAAAGGCGGCAGCGGTTGGCTCGTTGATAATTCGTTCGACCTTTAGTCCTGCTATTTTGCCGGCGTCTTTTGTTGCCTGGCGCTGCGAATCGTTAAAGTAAGCCGGCACAGTGATAACAGCATCAGTTATTTTTTCACCAAGGTAATCTTCAGCCGTTTTTCTCAAATCCTGCAGAATCATTGCCGAAATTTCGGGCGGGGTGTACTCCTTGCCGTGGACACTGACCTTGACCAGCTCTTCCGGCCTGCCGGTGATTTTGTAAGGAACAATCTTCTCTTCCGATGAGACCTCGTTGTGTCGTCGGCCCATAAAACGCTTAATGGAGAATATCGTGTTTTCCGGGTTGGTAACCTGCTGGTGCTTTGCTATTTGTCCAACGAGTCTCTCACCCTTGTCGGTAAAGCCTACCACCGAAGGCGTCAGCCGAGAGCCCGAAGAATTAATCAAAACCTTCGGTGTTTGGCCTTCCATCACGGCAACCACAGAATTCGTTGTTCCCAAATCTATTCCAATAATTTTAGCCATAACTGATTTCCTTTCTCCCCCCCGTTTTGCTTCGCAAAAACGAAACAGGGGGAGGTCTCTATTTATCAGATTTCCTTGCCTGTTATTAGTATATAAAGCATCTTGGGGTTTTAATACGCAAAAAGCGTGCCAGCCCCGGCGATGAATCCATTCGTGCCGCTTAAGCTGTTTAATTACAAGAGCTTACATTCCACTCCTGGTGTTCTTTAATTTCCGATTTTCAGTTTATTGTGCCATTTTGGCAGGTGAACAGCATTAAAACTAAAAATTTAGAGCTATAAGTGAAAAACTATTCCTGATGTGCGTGGATAAAACTTTTGATTTTTACGCTGTTGCTTTACACTTTTTGTTTTGGGTTTTCCGCTTTCTGTCCACTATCCGTTGAGTGCTGAGCGGATGATTTTGGCCCTAAGTATATCTCTGTGGGCGGCGTCCAGCGTTTTCCCGTAGTTTAATTGCAAATGTGCCGGCTGAGTGAGCATAAACAGCCGGTTTATGGTTGTGATAGAGATGCTCTGAGGCTTATCAGCGTTTCCGCTGGCGGCGCTAAGCTTGCAAAGCCTCTTTATTGCGGGTGTCGAAGCCCCCATACGTTCGTGCATATTGATGCCCATCCGCAGATGGCTTAGCAAAAATAAGGCCTCCTGCGAGCTTATCAGATTGGCGTTTCGCAACAGTGCCATTGCCCGAGAGATTTTGTCGTCGAGGACGTCGGGTTCCTTCGAGAGCAGTTGATTCCTGGCTGTATTTTCGTATTCGACAATTTCGGGGATGATAGCGTTTTCAAATTGAGCGACGATATCGGCCTCTGAGATACCAAGCGTTACCTGATTTGAGAGCTGATAGAAATCGCCTGCTGCCTCAGTGCCTTCGCCGAACAGGCCTCGCACCGCCAAGCCCATATCCCTTGTGGCATTTAAAAACTTCTCTATTTGGCCGGTCATCTTCAGTGCTGGCAGATGCAGCATCACCGAAACCCTTATACCCGTGCCCAGATTGGTCGGACAAGCCGTCAGATACCCATAGCGAGGGCTAAAGGCATAATCTATCTTTTGCTCTATCATATCGTCGATACGGTTTATCTGCTCAGCACATCGGGTTAGCTGCAGCCCACCTTTTAGCATCTGAATTCGCAGATGGTCCTCTTCGTTAATCATAGCGGTGAAAAATTCCCTCTGGGCGATAACTACTCCGCGAGGGCCCTTACCGAAGGCGTGATGCCGGCTGATTAGATGCCTTTCCACCAGGAAATGTCTGTCCAGGGCAGGGGTCTTGTCCACGCTAAGATAGAAAATTTTATCGCCAAGCTCCAGCGACATCAGGATATCTCTTAGCTTTTTGAGTATCTCAGATTTTTCAGCAGCAGAGCAGCGGCTCAAGAATTTGTGTCCTGCCATGTTCCTGGCCAAACGAATCCGTGAAGATATGACAATATCGGCCAGCGGCCCCGAACCGTCGAACCATTCGTTTATGTCGCCACTTATATCAGTCAGCTTCATATCTATCTGGTTAAATGATGATTGGTTAATGGTAAATTACCAATTACCAGTTACCGAATTCTTTATTTCAGTTGGTTTATTTTATCTCGCAATTTGGCGGCCAGTTCGTAATCTTCGCTTTGCACCGCCACCTCCAGTTGCTGGTGCAGCGCCGTAAGCTTTATTTGCTTTTTTGTATCTTTCGGCATTTTTGAGGGGACCTTACCACAGTGGACTGTTTTGCCATCGTGAGCCTTTTCAATAAGTGGCAGCAGCAACTTCTCAAAAACCTCATAATCATGGGGGCAGCCCAAGACTGCCTCTTTGGTGAATTGCCCTAACGTAAAGCCGCAGTGGGGACACGAAAGCTCCTGCTCAGTATCGCCAAACAGTTCATCGTCTGACGGCTGGGTGGCAAGCAGACTGCTGAGCAATTCATTTATAGAAAGTTGGCTCTTGACGGCTATGCCCTCTTCCTGCGCACAATGCTCACAAAGATGCATCTCGGTGCGAACTCCGTCGGTTATCTCAGTTAAATGAATGGTTGCTTCTCTTTTTTGGCAAACCTGACACTGCATATCAACAAGCCCTTCTTAGACATTATACCAAAATTACATCTGGATAACCGTTAAATTTTAGAAAACTATCTTACACGCCGATTTGCGAATATCGCATATATTATACGGGATTCTATTTAGATAATCGTCAAATTTAGAAGACCGCTGTAGGCAGAATCGTCTATTTACTGAATTTTGCTGAACAGCCCGGCTCCTCAACAACTCTGATACTTTGCAGTTTCACGCCGCTTGGCAGTTCCGGACCGAGTTTATCGAATATATATTTTGCTACGTTCTCCGCCGACGAATTGTTCCGCTGGAAATAATCGATGCTGTTCAGTAGAGCATTATCAAATTCAGCTATCGTTTTATCGACGGCTGCCTTGAGCCGGCAAAAGTCCATAACAAATCCCATGCTATCAAGCTTGTCACTGATGACCTCCGCGGTAACCACCCAGTCATGGGGGTGCAGCGGCTCTTTCGAGCCATCCAGCAGGGTCAACTGATGCGATGCCCGAAAGTGTGTTTCGACACCGACCGTAAACATCTCAATTCTCGTAACTCTCCGCAGGACGCCTACCGGCGGAGCATCGAGTATCCCCTTCAATTTTTACTTTTTAAGCCGTTTCTTCAATCGGTTATGAACATTTTCCGGGATGAGGTTTGACAGGTCTCCACCAAGCGAAGCTATCTCTCGGATTAATGTTGAACTTGTGAAGCCGTACTGCTCGCTGGTCATAACAAATACGGTTTCAATGCCGGCCACAGCCCGATTGGTCATTGCAAGCTGAAACTCGTACTGAACGTCGGTAAGACTTCGCAGGCCTCTGAGGATGACATCCGCCTTTTTTTTGGCGGCATATTCAACTGTCAGCCCATCAAAGCTTTCCACTGATACACCGGGTATGTCGGCTATCAGCTCAGCTATTATTTCCACCCGTTCTTCGGGGGTAAAAAGCGGATTCTTTATAGGGCTTCGGCCGACCGCAACGACGAGCTCATCAAAAAGTTTTATGCCGCGATTGATAACATCCAAATGCCCGTTTGTAATCGGGTCGAACGTGCCGGGGAAAATTGCTCTTACAAACTTTTTAGCCATTAGCGCTCCTTTTCTTCCAGGCAGCTATTATACCTTAATCGCCCAACGGGTCAAATAGTTCATATCTCGTGAGCAGACCCCGTTTTGCGGGGTCCCTGCAATAAGCCACAAAATGGGAACTCTGTAAGGTACTTCGAACGAAATAACAAGATATGGCTTCTATACAGCTCGACCTTTTTCTTTGGTGAGCGTGACGGGAATATCGAGCCAGAAGGTTGAGCCTTTGCCATGCTCGCTTTCCATCCCGATACTTCCTGCGAGCATAGTGGCCAATTCCTTGCTGATGGCAAGACCCAGCCCGCTGCCGGTCGATTGGCGGGTTATGGAGCCATCGACTTGGCGGAATTTGTCGAATATCTTTTTCTTGTCTGGCTCAGCGATGCCACAGCCGGTGTCGGAAACTGCAATCCGCACTGTCTGTTCGCCCCGCATATTGGCTCGAATCTCAATCCTGCCCTTCTCAGGTGTGAACTTTACGGCATTACTTAGAAAGTTATACAGTATCTGCTGGACCTTGCCGGCGTCTGTCGAAAGAACAGGGATATTGTCAGCGACCACTAATTTGACTTTGATTTTCTTCTTTTTTGTAAGCGCCGAGACCGAACCCACCAACGACTTACAGAGCTGCGGTATCAAGGTCTTTTCTATGTGCAGCTCCATTTTACCTGCTTCGGTTTTTGCCAGGTCCAGCAGGTCGTTAATCATGTTAAGAAGACTCTTTCCGCCGGCGATAATGTTCTCAGCGTACCTTCTGCCTTTGTCCTTTTTTAGAACATCAGGCTTTTCACGCAGTATCTCGGCAAAGCCCAGTATTGCGTTTAGTGGTGTTCTGAACTCGTGCGAGACATTGGCCAGAAATTCGCTCTTTATTTTGTTGGCCTTGAACAGCTCGATATTCCGCTCGGAAAGCTCTGCGATTTTGCCATCGAGCTGCTTGTTTGCCTGCCTTAGTTTCTCTTGTGCGGCCTGCAGCCCATCGAGCATATGATTAAACGCATCAGCGAGTTTTTCGTATTCATCGCCTGTCTTTATTGCGCTTCTGATATCGAGATTTCCCTCTGCGACATTGTTTGCAATAGCTCGCAGCTGCCGGATAGGCCGAAGTATAACTCTCTGAGTTATCATATAGAAAGCTACGATAGCCCCGGTGCCGGCGATCAGCCCAGCTACGATTATCCAGACCCTGTTTAACAGAACTGTTCTGCTGATTTCAGCAGCTGGCCTTTGAATGACCACCGCACCTATTAGCTCGTTTTGGCTAAATGGACTGGCTGAACCCTGTGGATTATGACAGCTTATGCAGCTTTCAGTCGCCCGGAAGACCTTTACATAATTGCTGTGAAGGATGCCATCATATTGGGCCAGCAGAATATTGTCGCCTCTTTCCTCCTCGGCTTTTAGAGATTCAATCATATCTTTCTGCTCTTCGGTCAATGCTGCCAGTTGTTTCCCATTTTCCTTTGTGAACCGAATCCAGCGCATCTCGGGATTGTTTACATCCAGCACCATCCCTCTGCTGTCCAGCTCCGGAAGGGCCGTCTCGCTTTCCTTTTTTTCCTGGAAGTGCCGCGCCAACAGAATCTCGGTTTTTGCACGTTCCTCATCGAGAGCTGCCTTTTTTGTCAATTGCCCCATCCAGATATACGGCAGAAGAAGAGCCAGAATAAGAACCAGCACCACCGCCGCACCGAATGCGACTCTGCACTTCTCTGCAAGCGAAAGTGGCGACAAGTGAAAAATCTTCAAAATCACATGATAAATTCGATGTATATATTCCCACATAAGCTCAAAACCCGATAGGTTTTACGCTCAACTACAAGCTGGTTTCAACTTAATTCGTATGATTAAATATCTATTCTTTCTCTTTTATTTGGTCAAGTTCAGCCCTTAGCTTAGGCAAAGCCTGTGGATAATTCCTCCCGATGAAATCAATCAGCTTCTCTCTGACTTCGCAGCGCAGACCCCAGGCCGTTGAAGCATCTGCAGCGCTCATAAGCGCACGCAGTTCAACGGTGCGCTCCGTCGTGTTGGTAACCTGAAGCACACAGACCTTCTTGTCCCAGAGCTTCGATTCGTTCAGAATTTTCTGAAGCTGCTCTCTTATCGCATCGATGGGCACTGTGTAGTCGACGTAAATATAGACTGTGCCGAGTATATCAGCTGTAACGCGGGTCCAGTTCTGAAAGGGCTTTTCGATGAAGTAAGTGATAGGAACTATTAACCGTCTTAAATCCCATATTTTTACGACCACATAGGTCAGCGTTATCTCTTCGATTCTGCCCCATTCGTTTTCCACTATCACCACATCATCGACGCGAATCGGCTGAGTCAGAGCTATTTGAAGCCCTGCGATGAAAGCTCCTAAGGTTCTCTGTGCCGCCATTCCGACGATAATGCCGATGATACCAGCTGAGGCCAGAATGGTTGCTCCGAGCTGTCTAACTTTGGGAAAAGTCATCAGCATTGTCCCTGCTGCCAAAATAACCACAACGACAATCACTATTCGCTTTACAACCCTCAGTTGAGTGTAAATCTTACGGGCCTGCAGGTTGTCTTTTTCGTCAATTCTAAATTGGCTGAGGACACAATCTTCCAGCAGGTAAGCGGTTCTAATCAACAGCCAGGATATCAGGCCTATCAAAGCCAGACTGATGATGTGTATTGCAGTGTTGCCAAATTCTTCAGGCAGCTTAAGAAATGGCAGAACAAAACGAACTGCGATAACAGCCATAGCCCAGCGCCCAGGCCCGCCCAGACGCCTGTTCAGTGCCCCTTCCGGAATGGCTCCCACACCTCCACTGATACGCCGGAAGATTCTAAATAGCAGATAATGAGCTACCAGAGCTACAGCAACAGCTGAAATTAAAAGCCCCGCAGGCCGAACAATTTGCTGCCAGGTTCCCAAGATTGCCGTCATAATAATCACCCTTTATACCTTTGACTTTGAGTAAAAAAGTCGCTTTTACTCTTCGGGTTTCTGCTCGATTATGTGCGAGTGTCTTTGTGTTCGCAGGTTCAGCTCATCGAGCT
>CAZTWR010000037.1:0-12590 GCA_964618055.1 uncultured Pirellulales bacterium
TCAGACTGCTCGAATATGATTGAATTAGCCGACTCAGCCACTTCGTCGGTGATTTCAAACCCGCGATAAGCCGGCAGACAATGCATAATCTTAGCGCTGTCTCCCGCTAATTTCACCAGTTCGGCATTGACCTGAAAACCTTCGAAATCCTTAATACGTTTTTTCTTTTCATCCTCCTGCCCCATACTCACCCACGTATCGGTGTAAATAATATCGGCACCGGCAACGGCCTGCGATGGCTCATTTATCTGGCGAACGCTGTCGGTTGATATTCGATTGGCCGTCTCGATTGTCTCGGCATCGAGTTCGTAGCCAGCCGGCGTCGCAATAACCATTTTCATCCCTAACTTAGCGCACGCAAACGCCAGCGACCGAGCCACGTTATTACCGTCACCGATAAAGGCAACTTTCACACCTTCCAATCGACCGCAGTGCTCGCTGATAGTCAGCACATCAGCCATCGCTTGGCAGGGATGAGACCAGTCCGTCAGCGCATTTATCACCGGAACCATCGCGAATTCAGCCAACTCGGTAATAGTGCTGTGCTCAAACGTTCGTGCCATTATGCCGTCCACATATCGGCTCAGAACCCTTGCCATATCCTTAACCGGCTCGCGCTTGCCGATACCGCCGATATCTTCAGGCCTAACGTAAATCGCACTGCCGCCGAGGTCTGTCATTGCAACCTCAAAACTCATACGCGTCCGCAGGCTCGGCTTCTCGAAAAGCATCGCCAGCACCTTGCCCGCCAGACACACGTCCCGCCCGCCACCCTTGTATAATTTCTTCAACTCCACACTTTCGCCGAGTAGTTCGAATAGCTCCTCAGCCGAACAATCATTTATCGAAAGAAAATTTTTCATCTTCCACTTTCAGTCAAAACACTATCAAGAATATCAATCGCCTGGTCAATTTCTCCTTTAGTAGCAATCATCGGCGGCATAAACCGCAGAACGCTCTCATTGGTACAGTTTATCCTCAGCCCTTTCTCCAGACATTTATCAACTATTTCGGCACCGGGGCTTGTCAATTGAACACCAATCATCAAACCAATACCTCGGACATGGTCTATAATGAAATGCTTCTGTTTCAGCTGGCCGAGTTTCTCTTGAGCATATTGCCCAACGCTGACAGCGTTTTCCAGGAGATTATCTTCTTCTATTGCCTCAATAACTGCAACCGCTGCTGCGCACGCCAGGCAGTTGCCGCCAAATGTCGAGGCATGTTTACCCGGAACCAGCGACGCTGCTATTTCTTCTTTGGCCATCATAGCTCCTATTGCCACACCGCCACCCAATGCCTTTGCCATCGTCATAATATCCGGCTCAACATCAAAGTGTTGGTATGCGAACCATTTACCCGTCCGGCCAATTCCTGTTTGCACCTCATCGAAAATCACAATCGCCCCCTTTTCATCACACAAACGCCGAATCGCCTGCAGATATTCCTTAGTAGCAACATTTATTCCGCCTTCACCCTGAATCGGCTCAACCATAACCGCCGCAACCTCATCGCTGAAGGCCGACTCCAGTGCCTCAATATCATTGAACGGCACATAAACAAACCCCGGCAGCAATGGCAGAAAGCCCTCATGATATTTCGGCTGAGCCGTCGCCGTAACCGTCGCAAAAGTGCGACCGTGGAAGCTGCCCTCAGCCGTAATAAATTTATATTTCTCGCTCGATGTATGCAGCCGAGCCAGTTTCAGCGCCGCCTCGTTGGCCTCGGCACCGCTGTTACAGAAAAAACTTTTTCCCCCGAACGCCCGCTCGCTCAAAAGCTTCGCCAATACGCCCTGCGGCTCAGAGTACAGAGTATTATCAATATGCAGAAGCTCACCCGCCTGCTTACGAATCGCCTCAACAACCTTCGGATGGCAATGACCTATCCCGCTGACAGCCCAGCCGGGAAACATATCCAAAATTTTATTACCGTCGGCGTCAAAGCAGTAACAGCCCTGGCCCTTGACAATCACACGACGAAGGCGTGGATAATTGCCGATAACATACTTATCAAACAAATCAATTGTCTCCTCTGTAGTCATAATTCACATCTCGTACTCAATCTCAATTCTTAATAATTTCCGTACCGATTCCTTTATCGGTATAAATCTCTAACAGCAGCGAATGAGGTATCCTGCCATCGATAATATGCGCCTTTTTGACCCCTGCCTCCAGCACCACCAGGCACGCTTCAACCTTTGGCAGCATCGCATCACCGATAACACCTGCCTCAATCATCTCTTTAATTTGCGCCTCGTTCAGACTCGATACCCAGCTTTCCGGGTCATTGACGTCGGTTCGTATCCCGTGCGTATCGCTCACGATAACGAGCTTTTCAGCACAAACGCCACCGGCAACCTTGCCCGCCGCACTGTCGGCGTTGACATTTAAGTTCCCGCCTGACTTATCCTTCGCTACCGATGCAATAACCGGTATGGTCCCATCGGCACAGAGCGTCTTTAACACATCCGCATTTACCTCGATAACCTCACCGACCAATCCAAGGTCGACTTTCCGCCCATCTTCGCCAGCCAGTCGCAAGACCTCCGCAAACAATACACAACTGCTCAGCGAATGCAGTCCCATCGCCTTACAATTCAGCTTTCCGAGCGTCTCGCAGATGGGCGTATTGATTTTATGCACGAGCGTATGCTCCGCTATGGTCAGTGTCCGCTCATCGGTGTATCGCCGTCCCTGCACCCAAACTGCTTCAAGCCCTGCCTCGTTCATTGCTTTTGTAATCGCCTTTCCGCCGCCGTGCACAATAATCGGCCGCATCCCGACCGTAGCCATAAACGCTATATCGGTTAAGAGCTTTTTTTGCAGACAGCTATCGTCGAGGACGCTTCCGCCCAATTTCACAACCACGATTCGCCCGCGAAACTGACGGATATATTCCATCGCCTCGATAAGCGCATCTGCTTTTGCAATTGCTTTTTCCATCTAAGAAACTTTCCTAAACAGCGATTAAACAAAGAAAAGAGTGTATGAACGCAGACGTGATTAGTCAAGTGATATTTGACTTCTTTGTCATTCCAGCGAAACCTGTCCTGAGCAAGGTCGAAGGAGCAGGAATCCATCGATGTTTAGCCGTCGCCACAACGGCGACGCAACCTGCCTGCCCCATTGTTTAGAGTGTCGTCAACTCTAATGGGGTCATTCCGAGCGAAGCGCAGCGAAGAGCCTCGTAGCGTAGCGCAGATCCCCAACTCAAGCTACGAGAGGACCTCTGTTGGGGACCCAAGTATCTGGAACCCAAATTCTAACTTCTTTCTCCTCTCCTGCTCAATTGTTCTCCTGTTCTCCGCCTCGGCGGATGGCCTACGGCAGCACTTCGCAAACCAAAAACCACCATACTCAAATCTTGACATTTTGTGTTTCCAGTTTTATACAAATTGTATAATCATTGTTAGGTAGACCTGACCTTCGAGTATTATGCAGAAACCATATAAGACGCTGGAAATGACCGAAATTTTAACCCGTAAAAAACCAAAAAGGTATTATTTATGAAGTTGAATGTAAAAATACTTGGTTTAGCATTATGCTGTTATGCACTCTTGATTTCTCAGACAGCCTTTTGTAATGTCAGGCTCCCACTCTTGGTAAGCGATGGCATGGTGTTGCAAAGAGGTACCGGTGCAAAGGTTTGGGGTTGGGCTGCCAAAGGTGAAAAGGTAACAATAAGCTTTAACGGCAAAACATACACTACCACTGCCAGCAAAGATGGTAAATGGATGGTATCCCTTTCTAAAACAAAAGCCGGTGGCCCCTACAGCATGGAAATTGATGCCGCCAATCACATAACTTTAAAAAATATCCTGATAGGTGATGTATGGGTGTGTTCAGGTCAGTCGAATATGGTTCTGCCTATGGACAGGGTAAGTGACCGCTATGCAGATGTCATCGCTGATTCTGAAAACCCGGCTATAAGGCAGTTTCTTGTCCCGCTCAGATATGATTTTAAAGCTCCGCAGCAAGACTTGCAGTCAGGCCGCTGGGAATCGGCAAACCCACAAACCGTTCTTCGTTTTACGGCAACAGGTTATTTTTTCGCAAAAGCGCTGTATGAAAGATACCGCGTCCCAATAGGTTTAATCAATGCAAGTGTGGGCGGCTCGCCTGCTGAAGCATGGTTGAGCGAGGATGCCTTAAAGGCATTTCCTCACTACGCCGAAACTGCCGAAAAATTTAAGGACACCGCCTACCTTAATCAAATCGTTGACAAAGATAAAGCCGTTAACGATGCGTGGTATAGTCGCTTGCAGCAGCTTGATAAAGGTTTGGCAGATGGTCAAAAGCCGTGGTTTGATACGAGTTACGATGCTTCGGATTGGGCAACTATGAATGTGCCCGGTTACTGGCAGGACCAGGGGTTAGGACCTGTGAATGGCGTTGTCTGGTTCAGAAAAGAATTTGACGTCCCGCCTTCTATGACCGGTAAACCTACAAGGCTTTTACTGGGCAGGATTGTTGATAGTGATTCAACTTATGTTAACGGCAAATTTGTTGGCACAGTTTCATACCAGTACCCACCGAGAAGATACGATGTCCCTTCAAACCTGCTCAAGGCGGGCAAAAATATCATTGTTGTAAGGGTCGTCAATAACATAGGCCGGGGCGGTTTTGTCCTGGACAAGCCGTACCAGCTCTTAGCAGGGGGGCAAACAATCGGCTTGAAGGGCCAATGGCAATACAAATTAGGTGCAACTATGGAACCGCTGCAGCCCAAGACTTTTATTGAGTGGCAGCCTTTAGGATTATATAACGCGATGATAGCCCCGCTTTTAAATTACACCATCAAAGGAGTGATTTGGTACCAGGGCGAATCCAACGCCGGAAAACCACTTGAGTATCAGAAATTGTTCCCTGCAGTGATAGCTGACTGGAGGCAAAAATGGAATCAGGGCGACTTCCCCTTCTTGTATGTCCAGCTTGCCAACTTTATGGAAGCCAAAGACCAACCCTCCGAAAGCGGCTGGGCTGAACTGAGAGAGGCACAGCTTAAAACACTTTCTGTCCCCAACACCGCAATGGCCGTCACCACCGACATCGGCGAATGGAACGATATTCATCCTTTAAATAAGGAAGATGTAGGCAAACGCCTGGCCCTCGCCGCCCAAAAGCTTGCTTATGGCGAAGATGTTGTTTATTCAGGCCCGATTTACCAGTCTATGAAAACCGATGGAAACAAAATCACTATCACGTTTACAAACACCGGCGGCGGGTTAGTCGTTAAAGGAGATGGCGAGCTGAAGCATTTCGCGATTGCCGACCCCGACAAAAAATTCCTCTGGGCAAAAGCAAAAATAGAAGATGATAAAATCATCGTCTGGAATGACGAGGTCACCAACCCTGTCGCCGTCCGCTACGCCTGGGCCGACAATCCCGAAGGCGCAAATTTATACAACAAGGACGGCTTACCAGCTTCACCATTCAGAACCGATGATTAACTCTTAAACCTTCGTAGCGAAGCGCAAATCCCCAACTCAAGCTGCGAGAGAACCTCTGTTGGGGACCCAGTATCTGGAACCCAAATTCTAAGTTCTCAATTCTACATTCTAAATTTCTCCGACGACATACGAGATACAAGATACGAACGACGAGATAAGGTGGACCCAAAATCCCAGATAACAATTAGTTGAAGGGAGAGCACTTTAACGAATCCCCTTAAGCAGCCTGTTAGGCCACACTCACTCGTCTTTGTTGAAATAGGGTTTTTAATTGATCGATTCGTTCAGGAAAGCCCCTCAAACTCCCAACCTGTCCCACTTCTCCTGAGGGGAAGCACTACGCCCCCTTCCTGCTGCAAAAAACCCCTTTTTAGCGAGGTTTGGCATACCATTGCCGCACCACCTGCTCGGCGGGCTTACCATATATGCAAAAGCCGGTATCGCTTTTCGCTTCTTCTAGGCTATACAGGTTAGGCGGCCAGTCCCACCAAGCAAAACCAATAAACCAAGGCTCGTCCCAAAAAGTTTCTATAATTGCCTGGTAAAATCTTTTCTGTTCATCACCATCGTAAATCAAATCAGGATTAGGATGGGTCCACGGGGCGGCACTACAGCCTTTTGCGCTGCACATTCCCAGTTCGATGAAAAAGATTGGACGGTCGAATCTTTTGCTTACCCTGCGGAGAGCTCCTTTTACCGGCCTCAAACGGCGCCTAAGAGCTTCTAAGGTAGTATCCGAAGCAGGGACATTGCTCAGGCCCTTCCTCAACGCCAGCCCTGCATCGTTGGTACCTATGGGATAGTATGCACTTATGCCTATGACGTCGACCGCGTCCCACCATCTGATGTTGACTTCTTCTCCATGATTTGTGTCGTAGGTGATGGCACCGCTGTAAACCTTTCGTATCTCAGCAATCAGGCTGCGCCACTTCTCTTCGAAGGGTTCGGTTGACCCCATCTCACAACCGAGACAGTACATCTCACAGCCTGTCTCTTCAGCAATCCGCGCATAATGCAGCAGGAATTGCCTGAAATCGCCCCACCATTTGTCCCATGCTTGTGTGTCGATTTCATCTTCTGTTATTTCGAACTTAATCCACGACCTCCAGGTCCCGTCGCGAACATTGACAACGGGCTTAAGTATGATTTTCAGATTGTTGTTGCGAGCGAGCTTGATTGCCAGGCGAATTTCATCGTCGGCAACCATGTTGGGGTTAGTATCGCCCCAGAATATCTGGGGGTCATTTGGTTCGTTCATTTCACCTGCGAAAGAGATGCAGACCCAGTTGGCGCCGGTATCAGCCATCTTTTTCATCGAATCAACCGGAGCGTCGCCGAGATACTGTCCTCGCAAGCCAACCCATCCCCAACTGTGGCCCTTTATAAATCCGGTCGACGAGTGAGTATGTGTAAACTTGGGGAGTTCTTTTCCATATTTTATTTCTACACGAGAGATTTGCGCTTTGGAGGCGTATTCGATTTTCAGGTATTTCGCGTTTTCTCCAAGTCCGGCTCCACTGTAGAGAACCGGTATATGATAGTCATAGTCGCCTTTGCCGGCATAGTAATCCTGGCGGCTGAATTCGATTCGCTCGAAGCTTTGGCCGTCAGCCGAGACGTAAAACTTGAAATCTGAAATCTTTTTGGGAAAGAATGAATAGACCTTCCAGGAGTTAATTGGCAATTTGACTTCATAGACGACATAGTTCTTCTTCTTACCTTTTAGTCTGTGATAGTCCTCTTTGAATTTGCGCGCCTCTTTGGTCTCCAGCGACAGTTTGCCCTTGCGTTTGTAAATGAATTGCCAGTCCTGCAGTTCATCCACGAGTGTCTTGTAAGAGACAAAAACGGGTCCGACGATATTTGAAGGTTCGGAAACACCAGCCGAGTTTTCGGCTATGACACGGTAATAATAGCTTTTGCCGAGTTCGACGCCTGTGTCATTAAATAAGGGCCGGTACTGAACTGCGGAGTCGGATATATTGTTTCCGGCAGTCAGCCAGGACCCGTCTTTGCTTTGCGCCCTTTGAACAATATAACTTTGAGCGCCGGCGCTGCCCTGCCAGGAAATCGCAGCAGCGTCTCTGATATCAAGCAGAACCGGTGAAGCTGGTTTTTCAAGGGCTGGAACCGGCACGTTTCTGATTTCGAAGGCTTTGTGGCGCGCCAGAGCCAGGAGCCCACCCTCCTCGTATGCTGAACTGGATGCGAAGCCGGGCCAATGGTAGGCCTTGAACAAATCAAAGCCATGAGGTTCACTGTGCCAATAGAAACCGCCATCTCTATTACGGAATCGGAGCGACCAGATTAAAGCACCGCTAATCCCTTCGTCTATCACGGTTTTAAGTACAGACTTGACGTCGGTAGTAAGTATGAAGCCAAACTCCCCAACGAAGTAAGGTTTTTTGCCGCGGGCTCTGACTGCATTTCCCTTTATCTGGTCGATGGTCTCAGCTGGGTCTTTTGAATAGTGGTGGGTAGTAACAATGTCAATGTTTTCATCCAGAATGGAGTCTTCTCCTAAGGTTGGTGTGTGGGAACCGTCGATAATCAGATGGTTTTGGTCGAGACTCTTTATATAGGCAGCGGCCTTGGCCGTCCATTCGGGCGGACATTGCAGCTCATTTCCGGTTTCCCAGGCGAGGATTGCTTTGTCGTCACGATATGCTGTCCCCGTAACCGAATTCGTTCGGTTTATTACGAAACCGACTATCTTTTTGTAATCCTCAAACAGTTGCGGGTCGGTCCAGAAATCGTCTTTTTGCTTGTTTCTAAATGCGGCACATGCTTCAATGCCGCCCCACCATTTCCAGTTATCGATAAAAGGAATGATGACTCGTATCCCTTTGCGATTGGCTACGGCCAAAACCATGTCCAAAGATTCGAACGTCTTTTCATCAAACTCACCCGCACCCGTTATGTGTCGCGGTATGTTCGGGTCTTCGCCGGCCTTGCGGACGGATAAGGTGTAGATGCGAACTACCTGACCGCCCATTTGTTTGACTGCTTCGAGTGCGTCGGCAATCTCGAACTCGCTGGTCAGCCGCCAGACATTCGGCTGAGAAAAGGCCATATTGTCTTCGTTATAGTGCAGGCAGGGAATATTAAAACTGACGAATCGAAGTTCTCCGTTTTCATCCATAAGCTTATCGCCGTCGCGATAAGCAAAGCCGGTGAAAACACTTTCAGAAGCCAGCGAATTCACAACAAGTGATAAAAAACACAGGACTATAAATATTCTCTTCATCTTTTCCTACCTTTCTACAACCCCGTTGTTAAACATCCGTACTGTAACTTTTCCGATTATTATTTTGTCCTCACACATCTAACCAATACTTTCCGCCGCATAATACCCCAAATCCCCCAATCCATCAAACCAAAAAAACCACACCTGCTTCATTCGAAATTCCTTGCTCGATCATCAAAATTCGTGACTCCTTTATCTAAAGGAAAGGCACTTACACACCCCCTCCCTGCTAAAATTTATCCTATTTCACCCCCACACCTTAATTTAGTTGCTATAAACCCAAATTTAAGGTATACTATTCCTTTAGCAAAGTATGAAAAAACAAAAAATCTTATGGAACAGGAGGGCTGTTTCGCGCATCTTATAAGTGGTTAATAATGCTTTAAGAGAGGAATACTATTATGGGCAGAAGAAGGGGGTTCACATTAATAGAGCTTTTGGTAGTGATAGCTATTATCGCGCTGCTTATGTCGATATTGATGCCGGTACTATCACGGGTAAAGAAACAGGCAAATCTTGTTATTTGTCAATCAAACCTCAAACAATGGGGAATCGCCTTCTCGGCGTATACAAGTGATAACGATAGCTACTTCCATGAAGGTTGGGGCGGCAGCGAGTCAAAGAGTAATTGGTGGATGGATGCGACGCGACGGTACTATAATAATGTGGATGAAATACGCTGCTGCCCAATGGCGGCGAACCTTGATAAGAAAGTGGATGACGGCCACGTTAACTTCGGAGTATGGGTATGGGATGAGGAGGGTAATTACGGCAGCTACGGAATAAATGGCTGGGTGGAAAATAGGAAAGTGGAAGTCTCTGGCCAGGAATGGAAGGCACCTCTTAGATGGAGGACTCCAAATGTTAAGGGCACAGGAAATATACCTTTGCTTATGGATGCGCCTTGGATTGATTGCTGGCCACAGCACGATGATTTACCTCCGGAACTTGACAATTGGGACTGGATTTTGTCGGAACCCTATGAAGGAATGGGTCGTTTCTGCAAAAACCGACACGAGGGTCATATAAACTGCCTTTTTTTAGACTTCTCCGTCAAAAAGATTGGACTTAAGCAGATGTGGAAGCTGAAGTGGAATCGCCAGTTCAACATATGTGGCCCCTGGACCAAATGCGGCGGTGCCACCGCCGCCAGCTGGAATGATAAAGCATCTTGGATGAGAAATTTTCCGCTGTACTGAGAAAAAGACCATTGCACAAAAAAACCCCCTGAAACCAAAATTCCACTTCCCTCAAACCAAAAACCTGCGCCCACACAAGATACGAAACAAACCAGCCGTCCGCGCATAAAAAAACAGGGCTGGAAGTCGGAGGGAAAGGGAAAAGCGATAAAACCCGGGTTACTCACTTTATTTTTGTTGCAGAACTCACCTTTTTATTTTATTAAATAAAAAAAGGCTGCACGGCCTCAAGTGGATTAACAACCTTCCTATACCACCAGTTCCGCAGGGGGTGACGGAACCGTCAGGCCGTGTTTGACGGCGTTCTGCGAGACGGCGGCCTTGCCCTGGGGGGTGCGTGGGCCAGTCGAATTTTGTGCGTTACGCCGGTTGGCGAGGATTTGAGCTTGGGTAGACATTTGAAATTTCCTATTTACAATTTACTATTTACGAATGACCGTTGACCATTGACGATTTACTAATGATTATTTTTGACTTGGGCCGGCGGGACCTGAAACCTTGCCCTACGGGGCGGTTGAGCGTTTGCATGCTTGCAAACAGGCAAATATTATACCAAATTTCAGGCAAAAGTCAACAGAAAATTGCGTGGTGCTGCCGGAGGCTGCGATGGGCGTATGATTTGGGTCCCCGACAGAGAAGCAGGTGAGCAGCAATCGAGGATCTGCGCTGCGCTTCGAGAGGCAGCACAAGCAAATCAATAACTGGGTCCCAGATAGAAAGGTTCCTGTCTGGGTTCCGGATAAAGACTTTCCGGAATCTGCGCTACACTTCGAGGGCCTGCGCTGCGCTTCGAGAGGACACAACAGCAAGTCATTGGTGGTTTGCAGATTGGTGGGCGGTAATATTTAATTCGATGGCCAGATCCCTCCGCTTCGGTCGGGATGACAAGGTGAGCCAAATTGACTATTTACAATTAAAAGTCGTTGATAGTCCAGCAGGGAACATTTAGAATATCGAATATCGAATTATGAAGTAAAAAGCTTAGCGAATCGAACCACGAGAGACGAACCACGAGAGACGAAGGACGAGAGACGAGGGACGAGAAGTGCGAGTAGCCTTAGGACAATTTAATGCGGTGGTGGGGGATTTGGCTGGCAATGCCGAAAAGATGCGCAGTATATACGCTGAGGCACTGCGGTCCGAAGTGGATTTATTGGTCTTTCCGGAATTAGCCGTCTGCGGCTATCCGCCGGAAGATTTGCTGCTCAAGAAACATTTTTTGAAAGGCAGCCGCCTGGCTGTTGAAAAGCTTGCCGCTGACTGCCCGCAGATATCCTTAATAGTCGGCTTTGCTGAGAGTCATCAGGGCGACTGTTACAATTCCGCTGCTGTGTTGCAAGGCGGAAGAATAAGTAAAATTTATCGAAAAGGACTGCTGCCAAATTACGGCGTGTTCGATGAGAGAAGGTACTTCCAGGCCGGTGCCGAGCCAGTGGTAATAAAGGTGGCAGGACTTAATGTTGCTGTTACCATTTGCGCAGATATATGGGATATTAACTGGCTGGCCGATTTTCTGGGTTCCCGCAAGGCGGGGTCCCTCAAGGACGTCGGTAAAATCCAAATGATTCTAAATATCTCAGCTTCGCCCTTTCATTTAGGCAAAACCGAGCAAAGGCAGGCTGTACTTAGCCGGTGTGCAAAAGAATTTAATTGCGCTGTTTCCTATTGCAACCTTGTCGGCGGCCAGGACGAAATAGTTTTTGACGGCCGAAGTATGTTCGCCGATTCAAGCGGCAAAATCGCCGCTTGTGCGAAGGCATTCGATGAGGATTTACTAATCGCAGATGTTACCTCTGCCGGTGATGGAGTTGTGCAAGTTGAGCCGGTAAGTCCCCCATCGCCGCAGCCGACCGATTCGATTGATGAGATATATCAGGCACTTGTGCTCGGCACAAGAGATTATACTCGAAAGAACGGTTTTTCGAAAACGTTATTGGGCCTGAGCGGAGGTATAGATTCTTCCGTAACCGCCGCTATTGCCGTTGCCGCCTTAGGTGCTGAAAATGTTGTCGGCCTTACAATGCCCTCAGAATTCAACAGTCCTGAAACAATAGCTGATGCCGAGAGGCTGGCAAAGAATTTAGGTATAGAATTAGTAAAGCTGCCGATTGGGCCGATACTAAAACAATTCGACGAGGGATTAAAGCAGGCCCCCGGCTGGGACAGCAAAGGCGTTGCCTATGAGAATCTGCAGGCCAGAATCCGCGGCAGTATCCTGATGTCGCTGAGCAACAGTACCGGTTCTTTAGTGCTGACAACCGGCAACAAAAGTGAAACGGCAGTCGGCTATACCACTCTTTATGGTGATACAGCCGGCGGCTTCGCAGTGATAAAAGACGTTCCGAAAACTTTTGTTTATAAGCTGGCTAAACATATAAACAAAATAGCAGGGCGGCAGATTATACCTGCTGAGGTAATAACCAGGGCTCCAAGCGCTGAGCTGAGGCCCGGCCAAAAAGACAGTGACGCTCTGCCGGATTATGATTTACTCGATAAAATCCTCAAAGGATACGTAGAAGAAGATAAATCCGCACAAGAACTTGTCGAGTCCGGCCTGCCGCAGGATGTGGTCCATAGTATCATTCGTATGGTTGACCGTAATGAATATAAAAGACGGCAATCACCGCCGGGGGTGAAAATTACACCGAAAGCCTTCGGTAAAGACAGGAGACTGCCGATTACAAACCGCTAC
>CAZTWR010000038.1:0-12281 GCA_964618055.1 uncultured Pirellulales bacterium
TTATTTATGAAGCTATAACTGAAACTATAGGACCGCAAGGGACGCTGTTAACTCCGACATTCAGCTATAGTTTCTGTAAAGGTGAAATCTTTGACCCTCTGGAGACGCCTTCGGATGTTGGTTGTTTTGGAGAAGCACTTCGGAAAATGAAGGGTGCCAAACGTTCTCTTGACCCGATATTCTCCGTTGCGGGTGAACTTTCGCGTTGCATTATCAATCTATGGGTTGATAAACCTTCTATGGATTATTCTCGTAATGTCGCGCAGTGTGTGCGAGATTTCTTTAGGCGGGAGAATAGACGGTGATAGTGAATAGACCAGCTGGCAAGAGTATGGAGATATTGGACTGCACTATCAGAAACGGCAGTTATCTGATAGACTGCCGGTTTACGGTAGAGGACGCTTACCTTATCGCCTCAGCTCTTTGTCTATCTGGGATTGAATATGTAGAGGTAGGCCGCAGTCTCGGCCTGGATAGGCAGTGGGTTTAGTGATTTTATAAAAAATAACAGCAAGATTCTTCAGAAGCCCTTTTCGTTTACGACTATAGACATATACGAGTCCACGGAGGACTATGTCAGGGAAGCTGTCAGGTCGTCGACGATAGATCAAGAAAAATATGAAACTTTTCTATCTGATTTTATAATAGCTTCAGGAGAGGAAGGTGTTTTCAGCATCTTCACAGATAAGTCATCATATAGGATTAAAATATGGCATCCCGGGGAAAGAAGGAAGTCAAATATCGAAGAGAAGAGACGGTTGACATACGTAATGTGCTCTCGTATATTTCAGGATGCGCTGTTCTTTGCTTGATAGCCCTTGAAGTGGATAGGGCATGTGTATCTGGATGCGTGAGGCGTTGATGCGTATTTCATCCTCATAATCTTATTTCAGATAATAGAATTGGTATGGGCTTTGTGGGTATCCGAATTTAACGGCCTTCTTGGAAAAACATGTGAGTTTCTAAAAGATTTTGGTTCAGGAGCTTTGCAGGGGAATGATAGTATTAGGTCTAAATAATTTTGCCAGTCACGACCCAAGTGCTTCTATTGTAACTGACAAGAACGGGAAAATGGAATTTGTTGCTATAGCTGAGGAGAGACTCAGTAGGGTTAAGCGGCCATATTTCTCCCCCATCCGCTCGATAAAATACTGCATGGATTTCTTCTCTATCGAGGATTTCAGCCAAATAGACCTAATTGTTATGGACTATGTATTTGGCAGGTATCTTGTGGATTCTGCGAAATATTATAGAAAATTAGAGTATGATTATATTAAGACTAAACTTAAGCTTGATTTTTCAAAGGTTATATACGTGGAGTCTCATCACCTTGCTCATGCGGCTTCTGCTTTTTATCCCTCCGGCTTTGAAGAGGCAGCAATATTAGTAGTAGATGGTTTTGGTTCCGATATTGAAACGAACTCACTTTTTGTCGGTGACAAGAATGGTATTACTTTGGTTGACAGAGCATACGGACAAGGGATTGGTGCCGTATATGAACTTGTTACGGCTGAGATACTTGGGTTTGAAAAAGGACAAGAAGGCAAGACAATGGGGTTGGCTGCTTTTGGGAGGAATGTGGACGGTGAAGATATCCTGAAACTGCATCCTGTATATGAAGGCATGATTACCGATTTTAGCGAATTCATGGATAGAGTGCCTCGTGAAAGGTTAAAGCAGAGCATCCCACGTTGTGCTAGTAAAGCAGATGTCACAAATGACTATTATTCAAAGATTGCCTATGAAGTTCAGAGGGAAGCCGAAAGGTGCATGATACACTTAGCAAACTATGCTTATAAGAAAACCGGCAAGAAAAGGCTTTGTATCGCGGGGGGAGTAGGATTGAATTGTGTTGCCAACGGCAAGATTTTAGAGAATACTGAATTTGAAGCTATATTTGTTCAACCGGCTGCATCAGACGTAGGCATGTCTTTTGGTTTAGCATTATATGGATTTAGTAAATACAAACAACCTAAAACTACCTTCAGTGTTTACACCGGTAAATCATATGACAAGAAGGAAACAGAGAAATTTTTGAAAAAATCAAAAATCCCCTACAAGGAAAGTGCTCCGAAGGAGGTTGCTGACCTTCTGGCAAGAGGTAATATAGTTGGTTGGTTTATTGGTGGCAGTGAGTTTGGCCCGAGAGCGCTGGGGCATAGAAGCATTCTGGCCGATCCGCGAAGGCCAGAAATGAAGGATATTGTTAATAGTAGGGTGAAGCACAGGGAGCCATTTCGACCCTTTGCTCCAAGTGTTTTGGAAGAAAAGTCGCAGGAGTATTTTGAGATGGACTGTACAAGTCCCTTTATGTTGCTAGCACCAGGGACAATCAAAGAAAAAATCGCATCTATTCCAGCTGTAGTCCATGTTGATGGATTAGCCAGAGTGCATACGGTGTCGTCTGATAACGAGGCTTACTATAGTCTAATAAAACATTTCGAAGAAATAACAGGAATACCTGTGATTCTCAATACCTCTTTTAACGATAACGGAGAACCGATTATAGAAACTCCCATAGATGCGGTTCTATGTTTCCTGAGAACTGGTATGCACTATTTGTATATTGACCAACTCCTCATCGAAAAGAAGAATGTGACTGAAATAGAGAACAAAATCAAAGAACTTGAATCATTACGAAAAAAGCAACTACAGAAGTTCTATAAAGAGAGCGTTGAACTATTGTGTGAAGATTATTCAACATATGAAATGAAGCAATATTTAAAAAGTCAGTATCCTGTCTATGAGTATTATAATCATAATTATACTTTTATGCAACTAAAAACAATGATACACGAAGTTGCCAACTCGTACGATACTTTTGTGACTGATGACTACCATCTGAAAATCATTGAGAAGTTTATGAAGGAGGAGTACTATATAATAAACAAACGCAAAGTGGTTATTGTTGAAGATTGCTTAAGGGACATAGCCAAAATAAAGCCGAACAGTTTTGTGGTGCTATATAATTTATCATTATATATAAAGGATGGCACTACTTTTAATTTTTACAGTGAACCATCGATGCTTAAATTACGACCTCTGTATGAGGTGAATGAAGAAAAGCGGTCAAAAGATTTTGTCAACTCTTGTGAGTACAACTTGTCAAGAGATTGGGATGGCTTTTATCGTGATTATGTTCTGTCTGACCGGCAGGTTTCAGGGTCTGCTTAAAATGACACGTTTTTCCAAAAGGATGCTGTTGTTATAAAAATAAAGTTCGACGATATTCATACCCGGAAAAAATAAGAAAAACTTGTGGAGATGGTGAAGAGAGCCAAAATCTTACGAATAAAAAGAGTATAGGTTAACTTCTGAATAACAAGGGTTTTGATATATTAGATAGTTTTACGCTCAACGCATCTTTAGATATAACATACATGAAGAAACTTATTGAAAGTGGCAAGGTAGATTTTAATAGAATTGGGGTGTTTTTGAAAGAAGAAATATATGATCCTGATTTTGAAGAGATATTTGATGCGTACTTGGTTGAAGAGAGGAAAGCAGGAAATATCGTGCTAATCGTAGCGAAAAAATAACGACTGAAGGTAAGGACATTTTATGGATAAGTTACTAACAAATATAGAAGTGCTTAAGGGAAAAAAGAAAAAAATAATTGCAGAAATGTCTGTGAAGGAGTCTGCGGATAAAACAATAACATATGCAAAAGAGGTATTTGGTATAGCAGTTGATGCACTAACGGCAATTTCACAACGGCTAGACAAAAACTTTTCAGAGGTCATAAGGGCAATTTTATCCTGTCCCGGCAGAGTGATAGTTTGTGGTATGGGCAAATCTGGTGTCATAGGACGAAAAATAGCGAGTACACTTTCGTCTACAGGCACTCCCAGTTTCTTTATGCATCCCGCAGAGGCATTTCATGGTGACCTGGGCATGATAAAGAGCGAGGATATACTGTTGTTAATCGCATATTCAGGTGAGACGGAGGAAGTATTAAGAATTATCCCCTTCCTGAAAGAGAACGGCAATTTGATCATTTCTATGACAGGAAATGCAAATTCCACGCTGGCCAGCAACTCAGATTACCACTTGGATATAAGCGTTGAGCGGGAGGCGTGTCCGCTTCAAATGACGCCGACTACGTCTGTCGCTGCTGCTTTAGTAATGGGGGATGCTCTTGCTGTTGTTCTGATGGAGGAAAGGGACCTTAAGGCTGAAGACCTTGCGAGGTTCCACCCCGGTGGGAGCCTTGGCAGAAGATTGTTGACCACCGTTGAGGACTCTATGGTCAGAGATAATCTGCCAACCGTGGCGAAAGCTGCTTGTATGAAGGATGTCATTGGGGTTATGACATCCGGCCGACAGGGAGTGGCCGTGGTTGTTGATAGGCAGCAGCATGTAATTGGGGTGATTACCGACGGCGACCTTCGAAGGGCTGTGAATAAATATGAAAACATATTCAGTCTTAAAGCAGAAAACATCATGACAAGGAACCCAAAGACTATCAGTAAAGATTTGAAACTTTACGAGGCCGAGAAGATATTTAATCGTTATGAGATTGTCACGTTAATTGTTGCCGATGATGAAGGTAAACTTCTTGGTTTGCTGCAACATTACGATATCGAAAAGCCTCGAGAGGAAAGGAGATATGCGAAGATATGAGATCTATAAGGCCCAGCTATGGTTCTCCGTCGAGATGCGCGTCAAAAATTCTGGGCTGTTCTGCCAATCAGACGATAAGTGAGGGAATGCTTTTAGACCGGAGTACGCTTTGAGAGTGCTCTGACAAATGCAATTTTTAGAGTTAAAGAAAAATTTAAAAAAAGATTTTTCGCACTTCCAAAAGGTCAAGGTCGCGGTTTTAGGAGACAGCTCTACTCAGCTACTGACCCAGGCGATAAGAGGGCTGGGCTATAACGAAAAGCTTGACCTGGAAATATTTGAAGCAGACTATGACCAAATTGAAAGACAGGTTTTCGATTTATCCTCGGAGCTTTATCAATTCGGACTGGAGTTTGTAATAATATTTCATTCTGTCGAGAAACTCATTAATCATTTTTACAAGTTAAGCGATGAAGATAAACTGCGATTTGCGGATAATCATATTGAAAACCTAACGAGTCTTTACGATACCATAGTCTCTAAACAGGCGTGTAAGATTCTTTATTTTAATTTCGCGGAAATCGACGACCAGGTTTTTGGTAATTACTCCAACAAAGCAGTCAGTTCTTTCCTATATCAGTTAAGAAAAATCAATTATGAGCTTATGAACGCAAGCCAAAGGCTGAAGAATCTGTTTATTGTCGATTTGTGTGCCTTGCAAAGCTACTATGGCTACGAATTTGTCTGTGACCCCAAGGTCTATGTGAATACTGACATTGTTTTTAGCATTGACTTTCTTCCTTTGATAGGTAAACGCCTGGTAGATACGATTCAGGCTATACGGGGCAAATTCAAGAAATGCCTCATTCTGGATTTGGATAACATCTTATGGGGCGGAGTTATTGGCGATGACGGGATTGAAAACATCCAGATTGGGTCGTTGGGGATAGGAAAGGCCTTTACGGAACTGCAAATGTGGGTTAAACAGTTGAAACAAAGAGGCCTGATACTGGCGGTCTGCAGCAAAAACCAGGAACATATCGCAAAAGAGCCCTTTGAATCTCATCCGGATATGGTTCTAAAGTTAGATGATATAGCTGTTTTTGTGGCTAACTGGGATAACAAAGTTAATAATATAAAGTATATCCAGTGTGTTTTAAACATTGGCTTTGACTCAATGGTGTTTCTTGACGACAGTGCTTTTGAAAGGGATATGGTAAGACAATATCTGCCTGAGGTTGTAGTTCCTGAATTGCCTGAAGACCCTGCTGAGTATCTGAACTATTTGAGAAAATTAAACCTATTTGAGACAGCATCGTACTCAAAAGACGACCATAAAAGAACTCTGCAATATCAGCAAGAAGCTAAGAGGCATCTTGTACGGGAAGTATTTGTGGATGAAGAAGATTTTCTTGCATCATTGGACATGACTGCAATAGTCGGGGCTTTTGATAAGTTCAATATACCAAGAGTTGCTCAGTTAACACAAAGATCAAATCAGTTTAACCTCAGAACAATCAGATATACAGAAGAGGATGTGCAAAGAATAGCATCCTCCGAGGGTTATCATACTTTCGCTTTTGCGTTACGAGACAAGTTCGGCGATTACGGCCTGATAAGTGTCGTTATTTTGAAACGCCAGGACAGCGCTTTGTTTATAGATACGTGGATAATGAGCTGCAGGGTACTAAAAAGAGGTATGGAGAAGTTTGTTCTCAACGAGATAGTCAAATTTACCCAGAAAGAAAAGAAATACTCCAGGCTTATTGGAGAGTATATACCAACAGCCAAAAACAGCCTGGTCAAAAACCACTATGCTGAGCTGGGGTTCAAAAAGAACGAGCAAGGCTGGGTATTAGACATAGATGGTTTTCAACCTACGAAGGTTTTTATTAAAGTGGAGGGTCGGTAAGGTGGGGTCTATTTTAGCGGAGGTTGTCTCGAAAATATCGCGGTCTAACCCTATTCACGCAAAAAAGCTAAGCAAAACTCTGCAGAAATCCGACCCGGTTTTTGTAAACAGGGCTACGACATTTTTAAAAAAATACACGGATTACCTGCATAGTCTGGACAAGGATTTAGACTATGCGATAGAATGTTATCTGAAAATGGTTGCTGATATGACCTACGCTCATGTGAGGTTTATTGAGAGTGGTGAATATGCAAATAAAGCGTTTGGTGAAGTCAACCAGAGGATTTACAGTAATCCCGAAGTCATGGAATATTATATGAATGGTCTGATACTTTCGCAATTTCTCTGGGCTCATCATTACGCGATGTTTTCTTTTTTTGTTGAGCTGCTGCCAAGATACAAACACAGGATAGCGCGTTATCTGGAAATAGGTGGAGGACATGGGTTGTTTATTTCAGAGGCCATAAATATTTTAAATAAAAGCGTTCAGTTTGACTTAGTTGATATCAGTCCGGCTTCAATAGAGATGGCCAAAAGCTTTATTGGCAATAAGAGAGTAAACTTTATATTAAGTGATATTTTTAAATATGAAGTGGAAGGCAGATATGATTTTATTACGATGGGGGAAGTTTTAGAGCACGTTGAAAGGCCCGACAGGCTGTTGTCCAAGTTGAAGAACTTGCTAAATGATGATGGACACGTCTATGTTACAGTGCCGGCTAATGCACCTGCGATAGATCATATTTACCTGTTCAAAAATGCCAGGGATATTAGAAAAACAATCGAAAAGATGGGGTTTGAGATAATAGAAGACAAAGCTGTCTATGCTGAGGATGTTTCGCAAGCCGAGGCTGAAAGGCTTAAAATAACGTTAATGTATGGAGCACTTCTAAGAGTGAACTCAAGGTCTCTATAAATAGAGGATGAGGGGGAAACTGTGGAACATGCTGACATATTGAGAGACGTTAACAAGATTTTCATTGATGTTTTGGATGAAGGGGACATAGTCTTGAAGGATGAGACGGTGGCAGGTGATATTGAGGGGTGGGACTCTTTAAATCATATTCAACTAATCGTTGCTATAGAAAAACATTTTAATATCAGGTTCTCGGCTGCTGAAATACAGAGTTGGGAAAACGTCGGTTGCGTGTGTGAGGCGATAAAACAAAAGCTGAGCAAATAATGAAAAAGGGCGATACATTTCAGCACAGCTTTAAAGTAACAGAGGATATTTACAAAGGATTCATAGACATATTTAAAGACAGAAATCCTTTGCACACCGACGCTGTATTCGCCAAGCAAAAGGGTTTCGCCGGCCAAGTTATGTTCGGCAACATCTTAAACGGTTTTATTTCTTATTTTGCGGGCGAGTGTCTGCCTATAAAGAACGTAATGATTGTTTCACAGGAAATAAAGTACTCGAAGCCGGTTTACCTGAACGACGAGTTGGAATTTTACGCCCAGATAGCTGACGTTTTTGAATCAGTAAAGCTGGTTGAAATCAAGTATCATTTTGAAAAGAGTCCCAAAGTGAAAGTGGCCCAGGGAAAAATTCAAATAGGGATAATATAATGAATATACTAATAACAGGCGGCGCATCAGGCTTAGGCCGGGCCATTACCCGCAAACTCGCCGTCGAACCACAAATAAAGAAAATTCACTTTACTTACAACCGTTCTGCAGATAATGCACAGCAGTTAGAAACGGAGCTCAATAATACCAAAGGAATTAAGTGTGACTTTGTAAATCCGGGCGAGGTGGAGAGTTTGATCTCCCAAATACCGGCTATGGATTTAGATGTGCTGATTAATAACGCTATGCTCGGCATTACTCAAAAGCATTTCCAAAAAATAGACTACGCTGTATTTGAAGAGGGCTTTCGCAATGACATCATACCTACGATAAGAATAACTCAGGAGGCCATTAAGCTGTTCAGGAAAAAGAAGTTTGGGAAAATTGTTAATATATTAACTTCTTTCCTGATTAACAGGCCGCCGACAGGACTGTCCGAATACGTCGCGAAGAAGGCGTATCTATTGTCGCTAAGCAAATCCTGGGCGGTAGAGAATGCCGACTTCAATATCAGTTCAAACTGTATCAGTCCTTCTTTTATGCAAACGGGGCTTACGGGCGGTACGGACGAAAGGATTGTTGAGCAGCTAATTAAGGCTCACCCGCTAAAAAAGCTGCTCAGGCCGGAAGAGGTTGCGGAGAGCGTTCTGTTTTTTGTAAACTCGCCGCAGTATATTAACGGCGTTAATCTTGTCATAAACGCAGCGCAGGACATCGGTTAATTATTGTTAATGAAGTCTGAATTTATAAAATTGCTGGCCCAAAAAACACGCCAAAACCCCATCAGTATTCATATTGATGTGGTAGGACTGCTTAGGATAGCTCCGACCAATGACGCCAGGCTTAGCGAACTGAGCGATATTATAAGCCAGGCAAGCTGCCAGGGAGGGAACATAATAATACCAGCTTACTCATACAGCTATACCAAAAATGAAGATTACGATATTCTTCATACTCCTTCGGATGTGGGAGTTGCAGCGGAATATCTAAGAAGCAAATTCGCTGATAAAAGGATGGTAGATGCGCTTTTTTCTTATCTGGTTTTCGCAGACCAAATCTCAAAAAAGCATTTTGAGATTAAAGATTATGAGTCATTCGGGGACGACTCTCTTATAGGCGAACTGTTCGCGAAAGACGGTTATGTAGGCTCAATCGGTGGGGTCCTCAGCTACACTACAGAAGTACACTTTTTAGAAAGGCTGCTGGGCGTAAGCTACCGATATAATAAAAGCTTTACGGGTACCATCATCGATTACACCGGCAAAAAGCATAAGCAGAAAATTACATTTTACTGCAGGAAGCTTGACAGCGGTCTAAGGCCCAATTTGCTCAGGTTAGAAAAAGACCTGAGACAAGACGGCCTTGTCGAAATCTTTAAAATAGACGGTTACGGCTTCGAAATGGAAGCGGTGAAAATAAAAGCACTGTACGAATATATAGGGCGAAAAATTAGGGAAAACCCCTTCTACCTGTGCTCCGGCATTAATGAGCCCATACCACGGTACGATGCGATGGCAGGCAGAAAACGTTGACAGAAGATATTTATAATTTAGTAAAGAAGCTTTTTCCGATATGCAGAAGCATAACAGGCGACGGCGTTCGGGAGACTCTCCAGACAATCAAGGAAATAATTCCGCTGGATATAAAAGAAGTACCGTCAGGAACAAAAGTCTTTGACTGGACTGTGCCAGATGAATGGAATGTCCGCGATGCGTACGTAAAGGACGAAAGCGGCAAGCGCATAATTGACTTTAAAAAGTGTAATCTTCATCTGATCGGATATAGTGTGCCGTTCGAAGGCAGGATGAGCCTGGCAGAGCTTAAGGAACACCTGTATACTCTGCCGGAGCAGCCCGAGCTTATCCCTTATGTAACATCATATTATAAAAAACACTGGGGATTTTGCCTGAAGCATAATCAATATAAGGCTCTGAAAGAAGGAACTTACGAAGTCAAGATAGATTCCAGCTTAAAACAGGGAAGGCTGACCTATGGTGAACTGGTTATCGAGGGCCAATCGGAAAAAGAGATTTTTCTTTCCACCTATATTTGCCATCCGTCTATGGCAAACAACGAGCTTTCGGGGCTCGCTGTAACTGCATATTTGGCGAAGTATTTGCTCAGCAAAAAACAAACACTGAATTATACCTATCGAATCATTTTCGTGCCTGAGACTATAGGGGCGCTTACATATTTGAGCCTGCACAAAGACCACCTGAAAAAAAATGTTATAGCTGGCTATGTTGTAACGTGCACTGGGCTTGAAGGTCCTTTTTCCTATGTACATACGCGGGCAGAAAATACACTGGTGGACCGCGTTACAATTCATGTGCTCAGGCACAGCAAAAAAGAAACCAGACTTTACGACTTCTTGAGTCGAGGTTCGGATGAACGGCAATACAATAGCCCCGGAATTGATTTGCCTGTCGGCTCACTGATGAGGACCATCTATGGCGGGTATCCGGAATACCATACATCCGGCGATAATTTAGAACTTGTGACAGCCCAGGCATTGAAAGAATCCTTGGAAACGTACAAGTTATGTCTCGAAGTCATAGAGAAGAATCATACGTATGTTGCGACTGTCTTCGGCGAACCTATGTTAAGCAAATATAGATTCTATCACACAGTATCAACTTTAGAGACCGGCAGGAACGCTAAAGAGGCTGACCTGAGAAATATCCTGGCGTATTGTGACGGAAACCACGATTTGCTATGGATAGCGGATAAGATTAATCGCCCAGTGTGGGGGTTGTTCGGTTTGGTTGATAGTCTTGCCGAGAAGGGTCTTATAAGTAAGGTTAATCATGGATAACATGAAAATCACCCTGGATGAATCCCTGAAGAATTTTTTGTGGGATATCTTTATTCGGTCGTTTGATTGCAGAAACGACTTGTATGAGGACAGTTCTATTTTGGATGATGACGAAAAGGCCCGATTGTTCCAGTCGCATTTTAAAGATATTGAAATCTGGGGAAAAATACACAACAAACGCATCTCTTTTATTAAAAAAAATATGCGTTTAATAAATAATGACCAGGTTTTAGACATTGAAGAAGTCGTTTTTCACCCCAAAGCCGGCTGGGTTATTTCTAACGGCGACGTTAGAGCCTTTTTAGGCAAAGTGTCATATAATTTGAATGTAAGAGTCAATATTGGTAAGTACACCTATTTCTCAGGCCCAGGGACAGTAAGAGGCGATGGCCTACTTCAAATCGGCAGCTATTGCTGTGTTGCGGAAGGCTGCTATATTAACGTTGTCAGTGATTCTCACCCGATAGACTATCCATCTTTGTATGGTTTTAATAAAGATCATCCGAGAATGCGCTCCGATAAACCACCATTTAATTTACCTGTGAAACAGGTGAAATTTTTTAATACAGGCAGAAGTAGGATGGGTGTAACGATTGGTAACGATGTATGGATTGGAAGAGATGTCAGGATTTTTAACGGCGTCAATATTGCGGATGGATGCGTTATCGCGGAAAGAAGCCTTGTGAAAAAAAACTGCAAACCCTACGGCATTTATGGAGGTGTTCCTGCAAAATTAATCAAATACAGGTTCTCAAAAGACGTCATAGAGCAGTTGTTGGAAATTCGATGGTGGAACTGGTCTATGAACAAGATAAAGTGGAATGTAAACTTTTTTGACACGGATCTTACAGTTTTCAAAGGTAGTTTATCTGATATTATTGAGAATGATGAATGACATAGCAATGTGAGATATTTCGGACAAGTTAGTACAAGCGTTGGAGCTTATTTATGAGGTGTAATGGTGTTAACAAGTAAAATTGTGATGAAGTCCAAAGGCTCGATTCGAAAGATTCCCCATTTGCTCAAAAGGCTTAGATTAGATGGATGGGAAGCTTCGTTCATCCGCCATAATAAAAAGATATGGCGCAATTTCACACCAGATAAAAGGGATGGTGAGATAATAGTTGAATCGTATGATGTTGCCGCGGGCATTATTGCTTTTAGCTATTTCGCAAATGTGCTGGCAAAAAAACACAATGCAAAAATAAAAGTTTACGCAAAAAAACATATCGGCTTAGAAGCAAAGATTTATAAATGGAACAACGACGGAAAATACAGGTCCTTTAATGCTGTCCCATTTTATTACGAGCCATCTAACTCCCAGTTATTGGAGGTTGAAAGCCTATTTGGTAAAATTTACCCAAGGTTAAAAACCAAAAAGGACGTGGAAGATTTAAAAGTAGAGGGAGTATGGATTGG
>CAZTWR010000039.1:0-9949 GCA_964618055.1 uncultured Pirellulales bacterium
GTCAGCCCAAAAGCAATTTATACGCAGGAATGTTTCAATACAATAAGAGATGGTATTTTGACAATAAAAAAAGTATCAGATAATACTATAGAAACCATTGAGGATAACCTTTCGCTTGGCAAATTTGCTACCGGTGATTACTATTGTGTTGTTGAAGGTGATGAACGCAGGAAAATCGTGGCAAACACAGAAAATTCAATTAAAATTTCTCCAGACAAGCTATTCGAAAAAATCCCCACTGGAGGCAGTAAAATCGAGGTTCAGGTTCGACTGCAAAGGCCTTACGTTGATATTGAAAAATGCATCGGTTGCGGAGTTTGCGAACACGAATGCCCCGTAAGCGGTAAAAAAGCTATAAGGGTCTCTGCAGAAGGTGAGACAAGAAGCGATGATAGAAAGCTATTACTTAAACACTGATTATTTTTGGAGTCCAATGTGATGAAAGAAAAATATAATAAAATTAACAGAAGAAATTTTTTTAAGACAATGGGTGCTGCTGGGGTGGGTTCTCTCTTTGCCTCAGCCCGGGTAAAAGCCGACCCAAACGAGCCGAATGTAGGAAAAACACAGGAACCCGAACACCCACAGGTGCCGAGACGAAAGTTAGGTAAAACTGGTGTTGATGTTCCTATTCTGGCGCTGGGCACAATGTTCAATGTTGTTGAAAAGCAAATCGTGCTAAGAAAAGCCCTCCAATGGGGAGTTAATTATTGGGATACGGCACACAATTATGGAGGTGGAAACAGCGAACTTGGTATAGGTAAATACCTCTCGAAGAACCCTGAGGTCCGAAAGGAATTGTTCATTGTCAGCAAGGCATCGTGGGCAAATACAGTAGCAGATGTTGAAAAGCGTCTTCAGACGTCCTTTGAGAGAATGAATACCAACTACATTGATTTGTACTATGGTGTTCATGGGTTAGATGACCCTGGTCAGTTGACGGATGAATTAAAACAGTGGGCCCAAGATGCAAAGAAGCGGAAACTGATACGGTTCTTTGGTTTCAGCACTCACAAGAATATGGCTAAATGTCTTGCTGCTGCGGCCAAGCTCGATTGGATTGATGCAATAATGACCAGCTTCAATTTTCGACTGATGCAGGACCCTGAAATGCAGGATGCCATTGAAGCATGCCACAAAGCAGGCATCGGTCTTATTGCTATGAAGACTCAGGCAAAAAATATTGAAACCGAAGAGGACAAAAAACTGGCCAAACACTTCCTGCAGCGAGGTTTTACCGAAGGGCAGGCTAAGCTAAAAATTGTTTTGGAAGATAAAAGAATAAGCTGCGCTTGTGTAGGTAGAGATAATATCACTCATTTAACGTTAAACATTGCTGCTGCGCTCGATAAAACCAAACTTACTCGGGCGGATATAAAAGCCTTCGAGGAATACGCCGCAACAACCTGCAGTGGTTATTGTGCCGGCTGTGCATATATCTGTGACTCGGCCCTGCCGGATGCATCATATATCAGTGAGGTTATGCGATATTTGATGTACTACAACAGCTATGGTGAGCAAGAGGAAGCAAGAAAACTTTTTGCTCAAATTCCCGGCAATGTAAGAGATAAACTTCTCAGTACCGATTACAGCCCTGCCGAAGCTCGCTGCCCACAGCGTCTGCCAATAGGTAAACTTATCGCCGAAGCAGTCAGTAAGTTAGCTTGACCGGTATTTCAACCAGGGCGTCTCAGGCAGTTTTAGGCAGCGGGTTCTTCCTAAGAAACCGCATATGTATCGCCGTTGTCGTATCACATTGCGGTGCTTTTGTAAACTCTTCGTACATGGAGCAGGCAAAAAATTCAGCGGATTTGTTAAGCGCAACTACCTTATTAACAGGAAGTTACGTTTGCCAAAGGACGATTTTCCTTGATTTCCCTCTGCCTTTAAGGTATAATGATTGCGCGTATATGAAGAAGTTTTATTACGAAATTTGGCTTCCGTTTACTTCCACAAAGAGGCGGATTTTAATTCTCGCAATTGCAAGTTATATTGCTTTGTGTTAGAAATACGCCGGACCTTTTCAGTTTTTCCCCAGCCGCTCAGCTTTGAGCGGTTTTTTTATGCCTCTTAAATCCATTAAACATTGACACAATCAAAGTGTCAAATTAAGCTTACGAAAACTAAATAACTAACATAGGGAATTTGCAAATGATAATAATTACTGGTGGAGCTGGCTTTATCGGCTCAGCACTAATTGCTGCATTAAACAAACGAGGCATTACCGATATTTTAGTGGTTGACGAGCATGGTAAAGACAAGTGTAAAAATCTCGTGAATTTATCCTTTGCTGACTATGTAGAGAAAAACGACTTTCTAAAAACAGTTGTTGAGAAAAAAATCAGCACAGACATTGAATCAGTGTTTCATATGGGCGCCTGCTCTGACACAACCGAGACAGACGCCGAGTACCTTAGAAAAAACAACTATGAATATAGCAAGATATTAACACAATGGACAACCAATGCTAATGTTCGCTTTATCCACGCCTCTAGCGCCGCTACCTACGGCGACGGCTCAAAAGGCTTTTCTGACGACGAAGAAAAAATCGAGCAGCTTAGGCCTCTGAACACATACGGCTATTCAAAACAGCTTTTCGACCTGTGGGCACACAGAAATGGTCTACTAAAAAAAGTTGCGGACTTAAAATATTTTAATGTCTTTGGGCCGAACGAATACCACAAGGGCGATATGCGAAGCTTTGTGGTCAAGGCCTTTGAGCAGATAAATGCTACCGGAAAAGTCCGCCTGTTCAAATCGTACAGGCCGGAATTCAAAGATGGCGAGCAGATGCGCGATTTTCTTTATATCAAAGATGCTGTGGATATGACGCTTTTTTTCTACGACAACCCACAGATAAACGGGCTGTTTAATATCGGCATCGGCAAGGCACGCACGTGGAACGATCTTGTAAAAGCGGTTTTTGCCGCAATGGGTAAGGCTGTGTTAATCGAATATATCGAAATGCCCGAATCAACCCGCAATCAGTATCAATACTTCACACAGGCCGACATAACCAAGCTCCGCAAGGCCGGCTACAAAAACCAAATAACTTCTCTCGAAGATGCAATAAAAGACTATGTGCGCAATTACCTCCAAAAAGATAAATACTTAGGAGCTCAATAAAGATGGGTAAAAGGAAAATTTCCAAAAAGGTCGAGCAGGCCGCAGAGAAATACCTTGGTTCGCTTGGGTCTTCAAGAACGGATTTAACAAACAAACAATGGGAAATTATAGCTAATTATGTAAAAACGGAGAGAATGAAGGTGCCGATTCTTTTGGTGTTTGGAGTAATTTTTGCTTGCTTGGGCTTTTTGTATTTGCAGCGTGCGAAAAGTCATATCGCCTATGTGGTACCAGACGAAGTAATCTTTATCTCTAAAGCTGGTCAAGAACCTTCCATACCCTTGAAGCCCGATGATATAAAGGAACATATTGACTATTTTACTCATGGGTATTTTATGACCGGTTCTCTTTTCATTCTTACAGTTTTCTTTTTCACTTTTGTTTTTATTACTATTCCTTTGACCAGAAGAGGGAACAAAAGAATGTTTGAAGCCTTTATTTCTCACAGGCAAAAATCAAAAACAGCCTCTCCAGGAAATCGAATGTCGTTGGAGTAATATACAAGGAGTCTATGCCGTTTACGCCATATCATTTTGGGCCCAGTGGATTTATTGGGCTGGCGCTTAGAAAGTATATTGATATACCTGTGTTTGTGCTGGCTAATGTCATTGTTGACATTGAAGTGCTGGTCATAGGACTGCTCGGACTTGGGTGGCCGGTGCACCGATATTGTCATACGCTGCTAATCGGGGCTATGGTGGGTGCCGTCTGGGGTATTGCGGCGTATCCGTTGCGGCACTTCTTTGAAAGAATAATGCGAATACTCCGCATACCTTATCAAACCAGCTTTTGGAAAATGGTTATATCCGGCGTTCTTGGCGTGTGGCTTCACGTCGTTATTGACGCCATTTACCATTGGGATGTGCGAATATTCTGGCCGAGTAAGGCAAAACCACTGTGGCGACTGATAAGTCAAGGACAGGTAAAAGCTATATGTGTTGCTTTCTTTTTTGCGGCTCTCATTCTGTATGCGATTGCTTTTATTTCCTATGTAAGACAAAACAAGGCCAGAAAAACCATTCAAAAAGCAAACTAACACCATATTCTTAGGCGCTTTTGACATTTGCCAAGCTGATTCTTGCTTATTTTCCACTTAAGCCTTATAATTTTGCTTGCTGGAAATCCTGAATGTGCAGGGAAAAATCTATGGCGAATACAATTGAAGAACAGATTAAACTTTTAAAACGCAGCACGATTGAGATTTTTACCGAGGACGAACTGGCTGAAAAACTCACCAAGATAGCTAAAAAAGGTAGTCAGCTCCGTATCAAGCTCGGCCTGGACCCCACCAGCCCCGATATACACCTTGGCCATACAGTAGTACTTCGAAAGATGCGCCAATTTCAGGACCTTGGTCATAAAGCGGTCCTTATAATTGGAGATTACACCGCGCGAATTGGCGACCCTTCCGGCCAGGACACGACTAGGCCAATGCTCTCACCGCAGCAAATCGAAGAGAATGCAAAAACATATTTTCAACAGGCAGGGAAAATCTTAGATACTTCAAAAGAAAAACTCGAGGTACGCTATAACAGCGAATGGCTCTCAGACCTGAGGTTAGCTGATATTATCAAATTAACAAGCAATATGACCGTTGCCCGTATGTTAGAGAGGGATGTTTTCGAGTTGAGATACAGAAAAGGCGACCCCATCGGCATCCACGAATTTCTGTACCCGCTTATGCAAGGCTATGATTCGGTGATGGTAAAAAGTGATGTTGAGTTAGGTGGAACTGACCAGACCTTTAATAACTTAGTCGGCAGAGACCTGCAACGGTTAAATGGGCAAGAGCCACAGATTGTAATTACTATGCCGATTCTCGTTGGCCTGGATGGCAAGGAAAAAATGAGCAAATCAAAGGGCAATTATATCGGCGTAACCGATGAGCCGGGTAATATGTTTGGCAAGGTTATGAGTATTTCTGACAAGATGATGGAAAATTATTTTACGCTTTTGACTAACCTCTCGGCCGAAAGGATAACTGAACTTATCAATCCAGATAAAACACACCCGAAAGAAGCAAAAATCCTGTTAGCCGAAACAATTGTCACTGATTTTTACGACAAGGCAACTGCCGAGCGTGCCGCCGCCGAATTCGATAAAGTATTCGCACAGGGACAACTACCTGACGATATACCGGAAGTTGAAATAGCTACCGAGCCGATTATGGCAAGCAAACTGCTGCTGCATTGTAAACTTGTATCGAGTAGTAGTGAAGCAAAGCGGATGATAAAAACACAATTAGCAGTCAGTATCAACGGCAAGAAAATCAATGACCCAAATGAGGAAATTACACCCGCTGGTGGTATGACCATTCAAGTTGGCAAACGAAAATTTGCCCGCTTGAAGATTAAATAATTATGAAATTACCAGAATTATCAAATCCGCAAAAGTATGTCAGCCTGTATATTTTTGATTTTGGCGAGCATACAGGTATCGGCTTTACCGCTGAAGAAGTGGCTGAGCTTTTCGAAAGCCAGAATCACAAAAATTGCAAGGCATACAAAATACATAAAGCATATCCCGATGGCAAACTTGAGCTAAAAGGTGTGCGAGCAGAGATTTTCCAGCTTGAAGCAGGGATGTTCTTCTACTCAGGCGACCTCGAAACTGCCAAGCGGAATTTCAAAAGCTTGGTTAATCTGGCTGTCAAGACTGCGCTGCCCTGTCGAGCCAAAGTGCATCTGGTTAAATACAATGATAATAAATTTGCGACAGCACTTATTTATCCAGCCGAGTACGATGATGAGATAAGCACTTGGCTTTTAGACGGTGAATACAAAACCAGTGGTGCTGCCGAAGCTGGTTCAGAGGCAGTGCAGAGATATTATGATTACAAGCCGGAAGTTTTAGACAGGCATCAATTATTCGGCAAATCTGCTTTTGAAAACCGTACCGGCGAAGAGCTATTAGCCAGTATAAAACTGGCAGTACAACGGTAAATCATAATTAGGGGACTTTTTTTATTTACGTATTTAAAAACCTGTACATTGTGTTAAAATATAGTTGTTCATACGGGGCGTGGCGCAGTTTGGCTAGCGCGCTTGACTGGGGGTCAAGAGGTCGCAGGTTCAAGTCCTGTCGCCCCGATTCTTGTAGCCCACCATACATAGTGATTAACATAGCAAAATGAAAAAATTAACGTTCGCATGTGCGGTGCGGGTGTTTATCTATCTATTGCCCCCTGGGCCACGGAAACCCCTAAAGGCAATGTTGAACAAAAGGAGAGAACACAATGAACACTCGAAGAAGCATCATAATAGTGGCGACTGTAGCAGGGATACTGATGCTTGTGTTTGGATGCGACCCTGCGGCGATGCTTGGAGTAAAAACAGCAGGGCTGCCAACACAGCCAAGCTCAGTTGCCGCCGGACGACGAGTGGTGAACTTCAACCGCGACTGGAGGTTCGCCAAAGGAGGTCAGCTGGGAGCCGAGGCAGCGAACTTTGACGACTCAGCATGGGAAGCGGTGTACCTGCCGCACGACTGGGCAATTTCGGGACCATTTAATCCCAGAGAAAATGGTTATGCCGGTAAGCTGCCTTGGAGGGATGTGGGCTGGTACCGAAAGACCTTCAAACTCAATAAGGCAGACAAAGGTCGGAGGGTGTACCTTGACTTCGATGGTGTGATGGCGTTTCCAAAGGTCTATGTTAACGGCCAACTGGCCGGTGAGTGGGATTACGGCTATATGTCGTTCCGCGTGGATGCCACACCTTATGTAAAGTTTGGTGGTACCAATGTAGTGGCGGTTCGGGTTGATACACGCCGGCACGGTACACGATGGTATCCCGGCGCGGGCATTTATCGAAAGGTAACGATGACTATCTGCGAGCCGGTACACATAGTGCACTGGGGCACGTTTGTGACCACCATGCACGTGAGTAATGCTACGGCGACGGTTAACGTGCGCTCGACTATCGAAAACCATCTCGATAGCGAATCAAAAGTCACCGTTGAGGTTGTGTTGTTCGACCCTGATGACCACCCTGTAGCAACTGGTGAAAAGAGTGTGACAGTACCGGCTGGTAGTTCGCGCGAGTTGGAGCAGTGGCTTGTAGTCATGGGTCCCCAGCGGTGGGACATTGCCAGCCCGAAACTATACGCCGCCAAAATACTCGTTCGCATGGGCGATAAGGTCGTCGATACTGATATGACCTCCTTTGGCATCCGCACGTTCAAGTTTACAGCCAATGATGGATTTCATCTCAACGGCCGGCGCGTGCAACTCTACGGCGTGAACCTGCACCACGACCATGGGCCGCTCGGAGCAGCCTTTTATACCCGTGCCATGGAGCGGCAATTGGAAATCATGCGCGACATGGGCGTAAATGCCATCCGTACCAGTCATAATCCTCCCGCGCCGGAACTGCTTGATTTGTGTGACCGAATGGGGCTTGTCGTATGGGATGAGTGTTTTGATAAATGGGATACTACAGCCGACCGCTTAATGGGTAAGCCGCCTTTGGAAGAGCACGGCGAAAAACAAATTCGCAACCTGGTGCTGCGAGACCGAAATCACCCCTGTGTCGTGGTTTGGTCCATCGGCAACGAGATTAACAACCAGCCTCACGATAGAGAAGGCAAGACACCCGAACGGGTGAAATTTATGAGTGATTTTGTGCGCAAATATGACCCGACACGTCCTGTGGGAATGGCTTGTTGTTTCCCCAACACGGCCGACCAACCTATCCTCGACGCCTTGGACCTGACCGGCTGGAATTATGGCCGAAGGTATGCCCAATACAGAGAACGCTATCCCAACAATCCTATTATCTACGGTGAATCGGCCTCGGCCCTGAGCACGCGCGGGTTCTATGAACTGCCGCTGCCGGAAAGAAAGACACAGTATTCCAAAAAGCTGCAGGTTAACTCCTACGACCGTAATTCGGCGCGATGGTCGGACATCCCGGACCTCGAGTTTCAACTGATGGAGACCGATAGCTTCGTGGCCGGTGAGTTTGTTTGGACCGGCTTTGACTATCTGGGTGAGCCGACACCTTTTACGCAGCAGGCACGAAGCTCATACTTTGGTATTGTGGACCTCTGTGGCATTCCCAAGGACCGGTTCTATCTATACCGCAGCCACTGGCGACCGGACGTAACCACCGTGCATATTCTTCCACACTGGAACTGGCCCGACCGAATCGGAAAAAACGTTCCCGTTTATGTGTACACCAATGGAGATTCCGCTGAACTGTTCCTGAACGGGAAATCGCTGGGCCGACGAGAAAAAAAGGATGAAGCCTACAAGCCAACGAACTTAGCACAAGGCAAACCTGTCAAGGCCAGCTCCGAGGAGTCAAAAAAGGGTAATACGAGTGCTCTTGCTAATGACGGTAATAACGACACACGTTGGTGTGCTGCAGACGGCTCTGCCAATCAATGGTGGCAGGTTGACCTGGGCCAGGCTCAGCCGATACGCTATCTGGACATTGATTTTGAAGAATACGCAAGGGACTACTTGTATCATATCATGGTCTCGACCGATGGTTCGACTTGGGATACTATTGTGACCAAAAATGATTGGGCCGATGACGGAAGGCAAATGGCCTACGAAGTGAGCGCTCAGGCCAGATACGTGCGTATCGAATTCACAAAGCTACAACAAGGGACCTGGGCCAGTATTCGGGAATTCGGCGTTTATCCGGAAAAGGTAGAATCAGCCTACTACGCGATCACTTACAAGTATCGCTTGCGTTGGAATGACGTTGTGTACGAGCCGGGCGAGCTGAAAGCGGTCGCTTATAAGGATGGCAAAGAGATTGGCCAAGCGATTATGCGCACCGCAGGTGAACCGGCGGCGATTCGTCTGACGCCTGATAGAGAGCAACTCTCCGCCACGGGTGAGGACCTTTGCTACATCCTGGTTGAGGCTGTCGACGATAAGGGCACATTTTGTCCCCTGGCAGATAATCTGATTCACTTCAAAGTTGATGGCCCAGCTGATATCGCCGGTGTAGGCAACGGCAATCCCCTTTCGCTTGAACCATTTCAGGCAAACAGCCGGAAGCTGTTTTATGGCAAAGCAATGTTGATTCTGCGAACGACGGAAAGGCAAGGAGGTAGGGTAAGGGTAACCGCTGAAAGTGATGGTCTGACTACGACAGACATTACCGTGCAGTGCCTGGTGCCTTCTCCTCCACGATAATTGACTCGCACAGGTCCCAGCGGCGGCGGTACAGCTTGACGCACTGGATGCCGTTTCTCTGTCAGTTTTCTGGCAGACTTATCTCGATTCTTACAAATTAGCGAATTATTTCCCTAATTCCTGAAGTCTCCTTATGACCTCAAGGCAAACCCTGCTGTTATGATATGGTGCTTTCCACTCAGAGATTTTCCACGCACCCCCATCAGGCTTACCACTCTGCGTTGCCTTCCACAACCATTCGCCATGTTCTGAATCAACAATGTGCTCCCGGATAAATAACCAGCATCGCTCAGCACCTTCAAAGAAATGCTCCTCTTTGCTGAGCTGGTAAGCGTTTATAAGGCCTACTACTGCCTCAGCCTGTGGCCACCAGTCTTTCTGGGCGTTCGTGATATGCCCACCCTCAGCTTCATAGAAAAGGCTTCCATCGGTGTCGAAGCCAATATCACATACTGCGTTGACCATCTTCATTGCTGTTGCCTGTACCTCTTTTATGATGTTCTCATCGCCCAGGACTTCAGCCGCCTCGCACAGAAGCCAACTACCCTCAATATCATGACCCAATGACTCTATATTCTTAGTCGAATTCCACTTCTCGTCGAAGAATAGGTCAAAATGATAAGTTTTTGAGTTGATGATATGTTTTTGGAAAATTTCGATAAGCTCTATCAA
>CAZTWR010000039.1:9959-12172 GCA_964618055.1 uncultured Pirellulales bacterium
CAGCAGGTGAAGATGCGTATTCATAGTTTTTTTCTCTTTCGCATCGCCGGTTGCCAGCCTTGCCTTTTCAGTAATTGACCAATCTCTTTTGAACGTCTCAAAATAGCCTTTGTTCGCATCATCGTGACAGTGCTTCTCAATCAGGTAAAAAAGCTCCTTTGCCTTCTCAAGTGCAGCACTGTCTCCAGTGGCAAGGTAATACTCTGCTAAGCCGTAAATGAGAAATGACTGACCGTACATTTCTTTGCTGTCATCCATCGTTTTGCCGCTGTGGTCGAGCAGCCAATACGCACCACCAAACTGCTTATCCCAGAAGTATTGCATCAGATAATCAAAGGAGCGCTTGGCCATCTCAAGATATTCGTCTTTTTTCTCAAATCGATAGGCTGCTGAGAATGTCCACAAAATCCGAGCATTTAGCACCAGCCCCTTGGGAGCATCCTTCACGATGGTCCTGTCATTAGACATCTTACCGATAAAACCACCATACTCATTATCCTGACAGTACTTTATCCAGAACCGAAGAATATTCTGTTCTAATTCATTTCGTGCGCTTCTTAGAAAACTCTCGACTCGTTCTTTGTTAATCATTGTATGTGAACCTCTATTTTTTATCTTGGCCCTTATTTGTGCGTCTCCAGCCGACGGAGGCGCCCTATCACCGGGCGTAGTTGAAACTCCGCTCGAATCGCTGGATTTATTAAAGGATGTATCTACCGCTGTTATAACATAGTAATAGGTCGCGCCGCTGTTAACATTGTTGTCGATATAATTAGAACTGCTCGAACGTGCAAGGTTAATCCGGCTGTAGCCGCCGCCCGAGGTTATTGAACGATATACATCGTAGCCGTACAGGTCGCTTTCACCATTGTCGCCCCAGTCAAGCGAAACTGTCGAATCACCAGCCGTTGCCACCACTCCTGTCGGCGCCGCAGGAGGTGTTGTGTCTCCACCGCTCGGCTGGTCATCGTTCCTCTTCAAATAAAGCATATCCTTCAAAAAACCGCCCATTTCACCTTCACCGATGCGAAGCGTCCAATCCAAATTGAATATCGGAGGTCTCCAATCATTGCTGGCAACCCAGGCGCTACTGCTGATTTTGAGTCCTTCACAAAAGTCCATCAACGGCTGACCATAGTTGGTAATCGTGCCGCTAAGTTGTTTATGACCCATGGCTTGGCTGAATCCCCACTCACTCATAAAGACAGGATAGACTGTAAGACAGGTCTCGATATGTCTCACATACCAGGGTTTGCCGGTGGAAAGCCAATGACCGGGATAGATGTGAGACACAATTACGATATTATCCCCTGTAAGGGGATAATTGGCTGCCAGCCCAATAATTTGAGAGTAATTCGCACCGGCTACAAGGATAAGATTATTAGGCGCATAATTGCGCACAATATTAATCCACGTTTGCATATCATTTCTGACACTCAGCCAGTTGGCCTTCTCATTACCAACAGTCTTGTTTTTCGGCTCATTGAAAAGCTCAAAAAGAACATGGCTGTCGTTGGCAAACCTTGGCGCCATATATTCCCAAAACTCGCTTGTCTGTGCAACTTTATCCCAGGTATCCTCACCGACATAATGCCAATCGATGATTGCGTAAAGGTCCTTCGATTTACAGTAATCAACAACCGGCCTGAGAAGATTGTTGTAGTAATCATCACTACCAGGCTCAAACGTCCAGGGACTGTTAAAATCACCTTCATCAGCTGGATAAATTGCAAGCCGGATGACTTTTGGATACCAGCCGGGTGAACTTCCCTGAGTATCGCTTCTATTTGTTAGTCTATCAATCAGATTGATCATGCCGCCGCAATTTCGGTCAATCTCGCCCAAATCAATTGTATCAACACCCCTTAGAACAACAACATTTCCAGCAGGGTCTTTGATTTTATTGCCATCTGTATGCAGCCAAGGCGTGGCAGCGCTAAGCGGCACGATTGAACAAAGAAGCATACACACGATAGCGGCTTTAATAGACCTCGTTTGAATACTTGTGGCCTGGTGTCCGGCATAAGAGTTCATATTTGTCCTCAACTTCATTATTTCAACCTCCAAAAAACAAAACAGCCTTCTGATATGACTCAAAGGGTCGATTCACGACACAAAATTTATAAACTTAATTGCTTATAAATCATCAACTTACAACCAACGCGCCCGGCAGGACTCGAACCTGCAACCTTCGGATTCGAAGTCCGCGACTC
>CAZTWR010000040.1:0-11200 GCA_964618055.1 uncultured Pirellulales bacterium
TTAGAACCGCAGTAAATATTGTCTGCCTTATCAATAGCAATGCCATGCGGTTCGGTATTAGGTAGCTCTGTCCAAGGTAGAAACGGCCTTCCCAAAAAAGGCACGAACCATCCTATTAAACCTATGAAAAGAAATAGTATTGCCAGTATCTTTATATATTTTAACTTTTGCTTCTGCTTCATAGGTTAATCCTTTAGTTTTCATACAAAGGAGGAGATACCCAAGTATGACCCACAAACGCGTGGCCTTCTGCACCTGGGCTACCCCAACCGAGAGAGCCGGTAAATAACCTGACTTGCCCGACCTCTTCATGTTTGCCTATAGAAAGAGTAAGACTACCAACGTTAATTCCTAATCCTGGTATGAACGGCACCCCTGTACCCAAAGAGCCACCAAATTCCTTAAAAGGTCCTTCAAGATGACTTATATGTTGTGCATCCGGAGAAACGCCAAAATCAACGGTTAAACTTTTCCCGCCGCTCGTTGCCGCAGACACCCCTCCTGCAACATAGCCCATAAGTCCAAAGGACCAACCCTTGGTCAATTCCTTGGACGTATCATGTGCTACTACAAATGCTCCGCCAGCTGTTCCTCCCAATCCACTATGGTCCATCATAAAATCGACTGATGCCGTATAGTATGGCATCAAAATACAGTAATAATCCATCAACCCACCTGTCAGTGTCAATCTAGACTTTGCTGCTCCCCATGCATTTTTAATAGGTTTAAATCCTCCCCAAGTAAAATTAGCGCTCCAACTTAAACCTATTGAAGCTGCCCATTTGCCATCAGGGTCAATAAAGTTAATTGGGTTATTCCCACAATACAGGTACTTATGCAGGGTCATTGGCTCTTCGAATTTTCCCATAACCAGGTCACGGCTTGTGAATCGGCCTATATACGGGTCGTACTGGCGGGCCCGCAGGTAATACTGGCCGATTTCACTATCATAGTATTGGCCGGTGAACATGAACCGGTACACATGCAGTGGGCTACTGCCATCCTCATGCAAATGGTCCCCAAACGGGCCGTAAGTTAAGCCGCGTAATACCCCTGCTGATTCATCGATGACCAGCCTTACTGAACCTAACCGGTCGTTCAAATAGAAACGTCTGCTTGCGGTATGGTCACCTCCGTGCTGGCAAAGTATCTGCGAATTGCCGTAGATGTAAGTTTTCTCGATGTTCATATCATCGTTCGGGTCTAATTCCAGTAAAATAGTTGGCAGGTCGCCAACCTGCGGTGAGCCTGTCGAACCCACAACATCGAATATCGTTAATCTCTTTTCAGTTTTCAAAGAGCTTTGAATCATTACAGCGGGCGTTTAATTTCCAATTGGATTTAATACGCAAGAATATTAAACCAAACATACCAAGGAAGAAACATGCAAAATTCGGTAGAGGTCCTTGAAAAGGCCATAACCAAATTGGCGTACTTATGATAATAGATTCTTTGCCATCTATTGCTTGTTTAATCACTCTTGGGAACAAAAACCCCTTTAGGATATAGAGGTTCCCAGATAAGTCTCTTGCCCTATTCTTGGTTTTATACGAATAAGAAATCTCTTTACTTGGAAGCTCCTCAGCACTTATCAAGTTACCCTCAAAATCGTAAATAATTAAGTGGTCGATCCTGCCCACGTCCGTAAGCAATGCATCAAAGACACGAATATGAAGTTCATTGTTATCATTAATGAAAAAGCTAAAGACACTTCCTCTCCCACGTCGGAAACCTGTACTGAAACCACGGATGAATTTTCCCTCGGAGTCATATGCTTGTATTCTTTCATAGAATTTTGAGCCACAGTAGATATTTCCGAAATTGTCAATGGCAACATTTTCCGGATCACCGAGAGGCAGTTCGATCTTTGGCGGATAAGACATATTAAAAAGAGAAAATAAGGCTGGAACTGACCATCCCACAACACCAACTATAAAGAGTACAATTATCAATATTTTCAGCACTCTCTCTGGCAACAGTATTTTGTTGAGATACGATTTCAAGCTTAAAGCCTGCCCGTTACATTACCACTCGTTAACCCATGCATATCCTCTATATATGTGACCCTCACCACCCACGGAAGTCCCTATACCTCCAGAAGGTGTGTATAATTTAATTCCAGCGTCACTTACTGAATACGTAAAACTACCAGTTGCAAAGCAGAAGGGAGAGCCGACCGGTGCAGGAAAAGTAACTGAACCTCCATACTCTGTAAACCATCCTCCAAGGTCCGAAGCTTTCATTGCATTAGGTGAAATACCAAGATCCGCTGTAAATGAAGCACCAGAACCAGAAGCTACAGAACCACCAGCTGCTGCCCATCTTATATCACCCCAGAACCAGCCCTTGGTGTTAAACCATCCTGTTTCTTCAGTATTTTTACCAAAAAACACACCCGTCCCTGCTGTTCCACCTCCCCCTACCATATCAATCGATTGCGAAAGATGTGACAGAATACCTATGTAGTATCCCATAAGACCAAAATCCTTAATTAAAGAAGTACCTCCTCCGATTGTCAGATTACCGCTAACACTACCACCTATAACCACCGCAAATTCTCCATTTATGTCAATGAAGTTAATCGGGTTATTCCCACAATATAGATATTTATGTAACGTTAGTGGTTTTTCGAATTTACCCATAACCGGGTCGCGGCTGGTAAATCTACCTGGCACAGGGTCATACTGTCTGGCTCGGAGGTAATACTGGCCGATTTCGTTGTCATAATACTGGCCGGTGAACATAAACCGGTACACATGCAGCGGGCCACCGCCATCCCTGTGCAAACGGTTCCCAAACGGGTCGTAAGTTAAGCCGCGTAATACCCCTGCTGAATCATTAACAATCAGTCTTACTGAACCTAATCGGTCGTGCAAATAGAAACGTCTGCTTGCGGTATAGTCGCCAGAGTGCTGGGCGAGTATCTGCGAATTGCCGTAGATGTAAGTTCTCTCGATGTTCATATCATCGTTCGGGTCCAATTCAAGTAAAATAGTTGGCAGATCGCCGACAATACTAGGTCCATGGTACCTCAACTCTATGTCTTCTCTTTTAATTATCATTTAGGATGAAACAAATATTCAAATTTTTACTCTTCAAAAGCCTGCGCTGAGAACAGTAGGAACCCTACAGAGTATCCATGTACGGCAATTCTTCTATTGGAATGTGAACTGTCCACATTATGAGCAAAATGGTTATACCTAAAACTAAAAATCCTGTCCAGACAAGCTTGATCACGGCAGGATTGGAAGTATCTATACTTAAGACATTGTGGTGCCTGATGAGCATTTGTGCGCCACCTATAAAGAATATCCAATAGCTTATGACAGCAAGCGTGATAAAATTAGAGGCAAACCAGGCTAAAACATAGGGATTCCCATCTTCGGGGTTAAAAAAATGCCAAACAGAAGGCATCCCTCCAACTGTGCATCCAATACCCATGACTATCCACGGCAAACTCAACAATATCAAATATCCGCGGAAAAGTTTTCTGTATCCAGGGGCGAGGTCAGGGTTTTCGCGAACATAATCCTTTGCTGCTTTCCTATCTGTAAAAACAGGCATTGACGTAATAAAGATGCCTAATACCCAGAAATACTTTGATAAAACACAAAACATAGTTCTTCCTGTTTCTTCCATGGGTATAACCCGCAATTCAAAAGACCCATAAGAGACTTCCTACCAAGATCAATATTAAGAATAAGGAAAAGGGCAATAGCAATAATAAGATGGCCCATGTTTGAGTATTCTTAGCTTTAGTTTTTAACGAAAGGAAATAAGGGTCTGAAATGTCATGTTCTTTGTACAAAGCATTACTGAATTTAAAACCATTATACCATCCTCCTTTGGGGCAGCCAAATTCTCTTGCTTTTTCAGGATAATTATTTCGGAGGTAACGTATAAGTTTATAATCTAAATACGCTCCCCTAACACCTACAACAAATAGAACAATAATATTTATAAGAAAAAAATATTCCAAAGTATCTACCACAATAATTATGACCTTAAATCTTAAGATTTAGGAAATAAAGACTTTTCCTTAGGGTAAGTTGCTGAGCCAATTGCGCCATCTTTTCAAGATAATCTTCAGCAGCAGGTGAGATAAGCGCCAGTAGTTTCTCTAAACTATAGCTACCAGCAGGTGTGGCCAAGGCTCGTTCGACATCACGACCGTTGACTTCGTCAAGCTGTTTCTGCCAGAGTTTGTCATTACCATTGAGACCTTTTTTGGTTAGTATCGTTTTTATGTCGTCTATGGGATGTTTTTGTATGCTAATCATTTTTCTTCTTGATTATCTCTTAAAAAGCCCGTTAGTGGGCTTGAAGCGCTTGCCCGCTCGCTGGCAGCGGCTGCGCCGGCTTTATAAGCTGTTCGTCCAGCTTCAACCGCAAGCTTAAAAGCTGTAGCCATCCGGTTCGGCTCATCTGCAGTTGCTATTGCAGTATTGACCAGAACTGCATCTGCGCCCATCTCCATTGCATCTGCTGCATGTGACGGCAACCCCAGCCCTGCGTCAACTACAACAGGTACATTCGCCTGCTCAATTATAATCTCTAATGCATCACGGGCTCTGAGTCCCTGTTTTGAGCCGATAGGGCTGGCAAGCGGCATCACCGTTGCAGCTCCAACATCTTCAAGTTTCTTTGCCAGGATCGGGTCTGCGTTAATATAAGGCAAAACAGTAAATCCATCTTTAACCAAAATCTCAGCTGCTTTCAGTGTCTCTACCGGGTCCGGCAGCAGATAATATGGGTCCGGTGTAACCTCCAGTTTTACCCAGTTAATGCCTGTTGCTGCCCGTGCCAATTTTGATAGACGAACGGCTTCCTCAGCGTCCCGAGCGCCGGAGGTGTTCGGCAGCAGCAGATATTTTTTAACGTCGATTGCGCAGAGCGTATCGTCATTTTTGTCTTCGATATCCACCCTGCGAAGCGCAACAGTAACGATTTCCGTACCCGACTTTTCCAGAGCTTCAGCCATAATCTCGCACGATGCAAACTTACCTGTCCCCACAAGCAGGCGGGAATTAAACTCTTTATCTGCAATCACTAACTTGTCCATTCGATTAACCTCCTCCCACAAAGCGCACCAATTCGATACTTTGGTCGTTGCGAAGTTTTGTTTCCGCGAACTTTTTGCGTTCTGCAATCTGGCCGTCAACTTCAGCCGCTGCTGTCGTTGCCTTAATATCCAGCTGCTCTAACAATTCAGCCACGGTCGAAGGTAGTTGCCCATCTGGAAACTGTTTCTCGACACCATTTATTTTCAGCACTTCCATTTCTACACCACCAAAATTGAAAAAGCACTCCTGCATAAGGAGTGCTTCAAATCAACCTTTTTCAGCCTTCCTTCGCAGGTCTTAACCTGATCAGGTTCATAGGGTCATCCGCCTTGGGCGGATTTCTCAGCTTTCCACCGGGTTTATCCCCGGCCTGCTCCCCTGGCTTATTTAAATTCTTTCGGGTATATTATAATACATCAAAATGAAACGGGAAGATAAAAAATTTGTTATCCAGCAGCACTCGACAGGTTCGGACGTTCACTGGGATTTTATGCTCGAATGGAGCGGTGTCCTCCGTAAGGAGTCCTTAGGACTGCAGACCTATCGCCTCGACAAAGCCCCACAGCAGGTCATCCATAACCCCGCCAATGCTGTAAAAATCTTCGACCACCCACTGAGGTTCCTTACTTATCAGGGGCCGGTGAACAAGGGCAGGGGCAATGTCCGCATAACTGAATCCGGCACATATAAAATAGTGCATCAGGCGCACAACCGGATTGAACTGAGCTTAAACGGCAAAGTCCTCAAAGGCAAATTCATATTAACCCGTATTGAAGGTGACAATTGGCAATTTGGCGCAGATAGCAGCAATTTCGGTGGAAAATAAAGTAATCAGGGCCGATTTCAAACGAGCGATAGAAAAAAAGTCTTTGAGGCAGTACAATGAGGGCCATTGTAAATGGCAAAGAATCAAATTTTGTGGATGGCCGAACGTGGCATTAAACGAAAAGCAGATAGAAAGATACAGCCGACATATAATATTAGAGCAGGTTGGTGAGGCTGGGCAGGAAAAATTGCTTTCATCGAAGGTGCTAATTGTCGGTGTGGGTGGTCTTGGCTCTCCGGCTGGGCTTTATTTAGCTGCGGCAGGGATCGGGACGATTGGAATCGTCGATGCCGATAAGGTTGAGCTGGCAAATCTTCATAGACAGATAATCCATCACACTAATGACTTAGGTCTCGAGAAGGTCAAATCAGCTGAAGCCAAGATGCAGGCAATAAACCCCGATGTGACCGTTAGAACGTATCAACAACTGACAAAGGCCGACAACATACGGGAAATTATCGGGGAATACGATTTTGTAATTGACGCTACCGATAATTTCGCCGCCAAGTTTCTTATCAATGATGCCTGCTATTTTGAAAAGATACCTTTTTCACACGCTGGCGTTCTCAAATATGACGGCCAGTTGATGACCGTATTGCCCGGCGAGACAACCTGCTATCGCTGTATCTTTAATGCCCCGCCGCCTGCCGACGAGGTGCCTCCATCTTCACAATCAGGGTTATTGGGGGTATTGCCAGGTGTTATTGGTACGCTGCAGGCAACTGAGGCGATAAAATATTTGCTGAGGATAGGCGAGATGTTAACCAACACATTGCTGACTTATAACGCCTTAACAATGGAGTTTCGCAAGGTGCATTTGAATCGTAACCCGGACTGTCCGCTTTGCGGCGCCAACCCGACGATAACCGAGCTAAAAGATGAAGAACAGCCGGTATGAACCCGGCTGAGGTATTTGAGTACAGAACTTTTCTCTATTAAGAGTTCTGAAAAATGATGACAGTTGGCAAATGGAACATTAAGTTGCAGAGGTCGAGTTTTTTCCCCTGGCAGCCCGGCAAGGAGACGGCCAAACAAATCGCAGTGCTGATGAGCGGCGGCATTGACAGCAGTATCGCAGCTTATCTTCTAAAAGAGCAAGGCTGGGACGTTGTCGGTATTACAATGAAAATCCCTGTATCATCCGGCGCAGATAGACGTGTTTGCTGTGGAACTGATGCTGCTTTTGTCTGCGACGAATTGGCTATAGCTCATTATTTTGTTGATGTTACCGAGGCCTTCGAAGGGATTGTGGTGGAGCCATTTCGTCAATCTTATGCCAGCGGCCAAACTCCTAACCCGTGTGTTGACTGTAATACATTTTTGAAGTTTTCGCTTCTCTGGGATTTTTTGGAAGAAAAATTCGGGGTACCTTATCTTGCTACAGGTCATTATGCCAGAGTTTGTAAAACCAATGGCCGAACATATCTCGGCAGAGCAAAGGACAAGACCAAAGACCAAAGCTATTTTCTGTACGGCATAGCTTCGGAGAGACTTGCAAGGCTTATCTTACCTTTGGGCGAGTTGACGAAAGAAGAAGTTCGCTCGATTGCAGCCGATGTGAATCTGCCTATCGCTGAAAAGCCGGAAAGTATGGAATTGTGCTTTGCTGGTGAGGGTGATTACCGGGCGGCATTGACCGATGCCGGGGCTAATCAGCCCGGCGTCATAACAGATATGCAAGGCAACGGGATAGCTGCACATAAAGGGATTGCAAATTATACGCTCGGCCAGAGAAGCGGTATTGGTTTTGCCGGCGGTAAGCCACTTTACGTGGGCAAAATAGATGCAGAGAAAAACACCATCGCACTGGGTACCAGAGACGAAGTAAGCTTTCGCACTATCAGAGCAAATCAGATGAATGTTCTTATACCTGAAGAGCTGGTTACGGACAAACAAGTCTATGGCAAGATTCGTTCTTATTGTATCCCCAGCTCTTGCAAGGTTATCGAAGTTAGTGAAACGGACGTGACGGTTGAGTTTGATGAGCCTCAATTCGCACCGTGCCCCGGCCAGAAGCTTGTGCTCTATGACAGCAGTGATAATATCATCGTGGGTGGTACAATAATGGGAAATTCAGACTCTAATCATTAGGGGTTCTCTCTTCCCCCAAAACCGCTGGCTTTGCCAGCGGTGTATTTAGCGCCGGGTTTTACCCGGGGGTGCATACTAATAATTTTTGCCGCGTTTTTCACAATACTGTTTACAAAACTTCCTAAGTTTAATATGAGGAGCGCTGACCCTTCCAATATTCTCACAATAACCTGAGTGTTGCTATCTGGGTGGGATTCCTCGCCTTGTTCGGCATTGCCTCGGATAATGGTGTGGTTCAATCTATATACCTCAATCAGGTCTTCGAGGAGCACAAGCCCCCTTCAATTCAGCAAATCCGCGAAGCGACAGTTATTGCAGCACAGCGACGTGTGCGTCCCTGCTTGATGACATCGGTAGCCACTATACTTGCTCTCATTCCGGTCCTTACCTCTACGGGACGTGGTTCCGATATTATGGTACCTATGGCGATACCTTCTTTCGGTGGAATGTTGATTGTTTTGATAAGTATTTTTGTTGTGCCGGTTCTGTATTGCTGGATAAAAGAAACTAAAATCCACAGGCAACATTTGACGCAGTAGCAACAAGATGCGGATAATGATGATTCGGACGTAATAAATGAAGACAATCTGCCGGATATGTGAAAAAACAAGCGAGATTTGCGGATTGTACTAATCTCACAATGCGCTCAGGCCGCGGAAAACTTACTCCAAAAACCCCTTGTAGCAATATCTTTCCACTCTTGCAACAGCTGCAGGACAGCAAAAAAACCGCCCTGAGATAATTTCCCCTAATATTTTAATATTGCAAAAAAACCAGATTTAATGTATATTTATATCATTGCTTTTTTAGGAAAATATGGCGAAGAAGGCAGAATCTATGGAACACAAAGCAGGTTTTGCGCATCCTAACAAGGGCAGCTAAACCTCAGGCAGTAAGAAAGGATTATCATTATGTATAAAAAAAGAGCGTTTACCCCGTTAGAGGGACCCCGCCCTGCCTGTCTCGGCTTGGCCGAGCCAAGACGGGTGGGAACCCAAATGAGGATTTCTGACCGGGTAAGCTCCGTAAGAGACCAAAGGTCTCACGGTGCAGATAAAAGATTTCTAACGGGGTTTACATTAATAGAACTTTTGGTGGTAATAGCCATTATCGCGCTGCTTATGGCGATATTGATGCCGATACTGAACAGTGCCAGGGAGCAGGCCATGCGCGCAGCTTGTCTTAGCAATCTAAAGCAGCTAACGACGGCATGGGTTATGTATGCAGATAATAACGATGACAATCTTGTCGGCGCTAATGTAAAGACAGCAGCGAAGATAGCAGCGCTTAACTTGGATAAGCCTTGGGTGTATTTGCCCGATACCGGTAGCAAGCCTTACTATAATGCTACTGTTGAGCAGTGGCAAGACGCTATCAGAAAGGGAGCACTGTGGCCATATCTTAATGACGTAAAACTTTACAAGTGCCCTGTCAGTAGGAAGAGGGACATTGAGACACTGACGTATACCATAGTCGATTCTATGAATGGTAGTCGGGGTCTTAACCCTGATGCGCCGTACATTACAAGTAAACTGCAGCTTCGCAGGGCGGTCGATAGGATGGTCTTTCTTGGTGAAATCCCGATAACTCCAGACAGTTGGGCTATTCCCTATGATAAGGAAGGATGGTGGGACGTTCCGCCAATACGACATGGCAAAGGTTCGACCTTCTCTTTTGCGGATGGACACAGTGAGTATTGGAAGTATAGAGACAAACGTACGATAGAGATAGACTACACTGATTCAGTTCAGCTCCAGCCGGGCAATGAGGATTTGTACATGATGCAGAGAGCTGTGTGGGGGAAGTTAGGCTATGAACCATCACCATAAAAATGAGTTTTTGAACTGAGTAGCTCAGGTTTGATGCTTAAGGAGAAAAGGGCGCTGTTTTGTAATCTATAAGGCGGATAAATAGGTGGTTGTTTAACCGGTAGCAAGTATTTTTAGATAATACCGATTTTGAGAGGGAGGCTGAATATAAGTGTAAAGCTCGTAAACGTTAAAATGCCGTTTATAGGCTCATATCGAAGGATTTTAGACAATCAAACGCATTTCTTTACAAAACAGCGACGTAGCAGTGTGAGGAGGTCAAAAATAAAAAAAATATTATTGATTCTCATATTGCTGGTTTTGGCGGCTCTTGTGTTTACTACAGTTGCCTAGGCTGCTATAAGCGTCAATTTTAACATTGACACGGGTGCGGGCAGAGACGAAATCAGCCCATATATCTATGGTTCTAATTATTCGCTCGGCGAGGAAGAGAATATAGCATCAAGGCGAAGCGGCGGAAATCGGCTTACCGGGTACAACTGGGAGAACAACTTCTCAAACGCCGGCAGCGACTGGGAGCACAGCAGCGATGACTACCTTGTGTGGCATATCCCCGAGGCACAGCGGACGATTCCGGGCATAATGCTAAATAGCTTCCACGATGCGGCTCTTTCACAGGGTCAGGCCTCAATAGTAACGCTGCAGATGGCCGGCTACGTCAGTGCCGACGGCGATGGAACAGTCCTGGAGAGTGAGACGGCACCATCATACAGATGGAAAGAGGTTGTTGCTGCCAAGGGTGCGCCCTTCTGTAGTCCTTACGACCAGCCGGACACAGGCGACGATTACGTCTACATGGACGAGTGCGTCAATTTTTTAGTCAACGAATATGGCAATGCTTCGACGGCCACGGGCGTGAAGTTTTACTCGCTGGATAACGAACCTGGCATCTGGTACGACCCCGATCCGCCCAGGTACGGCACCCACCCAAGAATCCATCCTTACAAGGTCGGCTGCGTTGAGCTCATCAACCGGTCCGTAGCTCTATCCTCAGCTGTGAAAGACGTGGACCCTTACGCGCAGATTCTTGGGCCCGTTCTATACGGATTTGGTGCGTATCTGAACCTCCAGAGCGCACCCGACTGGGGCAGCGAGGGAAGCGGATATAGCTGGTTCATCGATTACTACCTGGACAAGATGGAACAGGAATCAGATGCGCAGGGAAGAAGACTGCTTGATGTTCTTGATGTGCACTGGTATCCGGAGGCATACGATGGCCCGGATCTTGAGGACAGCAACAGAATTACATGGCATCTCGATTCTTACTCGAGAGAAAACGCCGAAGCTCGTATACAGGCGCCGAGAACCCTGTGGGACCCGGATTACAGCGAATATAGCTGGATTGCATACTATTTCAGCGGTTATTTGCCTCTTTTGCCACGGGTACAGAA
>CAZTWR010000041.1:0-11042 GCA_964618055.1 uncultured Pirellulales bacterium
ATTGCACATCCAGCGACTCTCTAAGCTCTTTTTGTTTTTCACTTTTCTTTGCCCAAGCTATAATCTAACTATGCAGAACTGGACAATACAAAAGCTCTTAAACTGGACTACCGAATACTTTACCGAAAAAGGTCTTGATTCACCTCGCCTAAGCGCGGAGCTCCTACTCTCCCACGTAGTGGGGTTAAAGCGTATCGAATTGTATACGCAATTCGACAAAGCTATTGCCAAGGAGCATCTGGATAGATTACACGAGCTGGTAAAACGGGCTGGCCAAAATGAGCCTATCGCCTATCTGGTCGGCAAAACCGAGTTTTATTCTCTGGAATTAGATATCACACCTGATTGTATGATTCCTCGGCCGGAGACAGAATTGCTTGTCGAAAGAGCCATTGAATTTTTGCGAACCCGCCCCGTTAGAAATTCTACAATGCACAAAATAACACAAAAAGAGAAGATTTCTAACGGGGCACGCACCGGCAAACAATTTGTTTGCGATTTATGCACCGGCAGCGGCTGTATCGCTGTGTCAATTGCTCGAAACTATCCCGATTGCCAGATAATCGCAACGGACATCTCCGATGCTGCCTTAAGTGTAGCTGCCAAAAACATCGAAAAGCACCGGTTCAAGGAGCGAATCAGGCTTTTATGCGGCGATTTATTCGAGCCGATTATGCCACAGTTGGATGTTGAAAAACCTGTCCGCCATAGCCTTGGCGACGGCGGATTTGATTTAATCGTCTGTAATCCCCCTTATGTAAGTGCTGCCGAGTTTGAAAAGCTTGACAAAAATGTGAAAGATTATGAGCCAAGGTTAGCATTGTTCGCAGGGGATGATGGCCTGGATATTTGCCGCAGAATTGTTGAAAAGGTAGATGAGTTTCTAAAACCCGACGCAGCTTTGATGCTTGAAATCGGTTACAAGCAGGGACATGTCATCAAGGAATTGCTCGAACAAGCCGATTGTTTTGGTGAAATTACGATTGAGAAAGACCTTCACGATAACGACCGAATCGCTATCGCGAAGAAATAAAAAGGCCCAAAAACGACACTTTTCTGTAGAAAACGGTTCCGCCATTTAACTTTAACATCTTGTTACGGTGATACTTATGAAAAAGTCGGTTTTTTTCAAAAAAATTCTAAAAAAACTGTTGACAAATAGTAGCAACTACTATATCCTATTTACTATCGGTTGGAATATAACCCCAGTTTACGTACTGCGATGGGGAGCTTAAGAAAATAATGAGGAGAAGAAGATGAAAAGAAATAAGTTTTTCGGAGGAGCGCTTCTTCTGTTGCTTCTGGCAATCCCTTCTTTGGTAAATGCGTCGTTAGTAGACGTGAACTGTATTGATGATGGTGATGGCGCTATTGTAATGGGTACGCCAACATGGACAGACGAAGGTACCTACTACGATGTTAGAGTGTCCGGAATCCAGTACGACTATCCTGCTCACGTATTGGGAGATTTTATTACCGATACCGAGGAAGACCCGATTGTTTGGTTAGTGGAAACCATAGATAATAACACAACTTTCGCATGGACGGACTACCATATCGACATTGGCATGACCAAGACCTTCGATATCACCGGTGTGATTGCTCCACTAAACTGGACGTATACAATTACACAACCTGAAAGTGGTCTGCCGCTTCCAGGAGATGAATCACCTGGAACCGGCTGGGTGGGTTACGTTGATTACTACATTGGCACAGGCGACGCGATTGGAATTGGTGAATCGGGTGATTTTGGTCTAAAGTTCTCGTTTGTAGGTACTGTGGCATTTTGTACTGAGCAGATACCTACACCTGAGCCAACGACGATCGGGCTGCTTGGACTCGGTGGGCTGGCTTTGTTGCGGAAGAGGAAAAGATAAAGAAGAAGTTTCAAAAAACCAAAAGGCTCAGGCAGTTGCCTGAGTCTTTTTATTTTTTTTATAAGATAAATCTTCAAAATTGTCTGTTACCATCCTGCAGTAGCATATCACGCCAAGAAATGACTAATAGCGTATAACGCATTCGATTTTATATCGGCTAAGCTTGTCTCGGCCTGCCAACTCACTAAGTTCAATAAGAAATGATATTCCAACGATTTGTCCGCCTATTTTTTCAATGAGTTTGCAGGCGGCAGCCATTGTCCCGCCGGTCGCCAACAAATCATCAACCATCAAAACTTTCGCCCCTTTATCCATTGCATCATTATGCACCTCTAAAGTGTCGGTGCCATATTCCAAGTCGTAACTGACGCTTCTGGTTTTGAAAGGTAACTTGCCCTTTTTTCTTATGGGGACAAAACCGGCTCGGAGTTTTCTTGCAACCGTCGCACCAAATATGAACCCCCTGGCCTCAACAGCGGCAACATACTCAATGTCTGCCTCTATAAAGCCGGTGCATAAAGCATCTGTCGCTGCTGCAAATGCCTCTGGGTCAACTAATAACGGCGTGATATCGCGAAATAAAATCCCCTTCTTTGGCCAATCGGGTACGCTGCGAATGTATCCTTCCAGATTAATTCCTTCAGTAGCCACTTATCTTCCATCCATGGTACTGTTACTCTTCATTCATATATTCATAAAGCTTGGTAAGAGCGCTGCGCTGAATCTGGCGAATTCTCTCTCGTGTCAGGCCTAACTTCTTGCCTATCTGTTTTAGTGTCATTGGCTTGCGTCCATCCAGCCCGTAATGCGACCTTAAAACATCGGCCTCCCTGGGGTCGATTTCATTGAGCAACCCCAAGACCTTTATCCGTTCTTCGTCGGCAACCAATGTATCCTCCGGCTTACCAGCATTTTGGTCCTGCAAAGTTTCCTCGATTGTTTGATTGTCATCCATGCCGTTACTGTCGGAGGTATCCTTCACAGAGCTAAGGATTTTGACAACATGATGTATGATTTTTGCCTTCCGCAGCGGCAGGTGCATTATCTCTGCCATCTCTTCGACATCCAGCATCCTGCCAAGCCTGCTTTCGAGCTCTGCCGTCGTATGCCGCCATTGATTCATCAGCGCAACCATATAAGTGGGAATATGCACCGGCTGAACATTGGCCAACAATGCACGTTTGATACTCTGCTTTATCCACCACGCTGCATAGGTGCTAAAGCGGGTTCCATGGTCAGGGTCAAAGTAATCAACAGCTTTTATAAGGCCAAGATTACCCTCCTCAATCAAGTCACCAAGACTCATCCCCCTGCCCACATATTTTTTGGCGATATTAACAACCAGTCGCAAATTGCTTCGCACCAACTGTTCTCTAGCCCATGGATCGTTCTCCTCAACGACCAATTTGCCTAACGAGTGCTCCTGTTCCACCGTCAGTAGCGACGCCTCGTCGATCTCTTTCAGATATTCTTTTATAGTGATATCAAATGCTATAGTTTACTCCCACCTATCCCAAAAAGTCTTTCAACTCCAGCTATAAGGTTAAATTTGGTTTTGACCCTACCAACTCTTATAGGACGATTGGTTCTTTGCCAAGGGCAATTCTGCTTGAGGTATCGGTCAAATATACCTACAGGTTTAGCCTTTTAAATGTGGCTGGTCGATATCAGCTGTCAAGCTTTAATTATCGGCCTTCTTCTCTGCACTACTATCACCGCTGGCCTGATCATCTGCCAATTCACTACTTTGCTCAGCCTCAGCCTGTTCAGTTTCTTCTATCTCTTTTACCTGTTCAGCATCGCTGGCTCCAAGCTCAACTGTCTCAATATCCTGCTCACTTGGTTGGCCCAGTCCAGAGATAACCTGTTCATCACGTTTATCTGTTTTCTCTTGTGGTTCTGTAACCTGACCCGTATCAGTATCAGAAGAGGCGGTCTGAACACCTATTGGGGGTGGCTTCTGGACAGACTTGGATGTTTGTTCTTCAGCAGCCCACTGCACTCTTCGTAAACTCAAACCTATTTTACGCGCCTCAGTATCAACCCTTAGAATCTTAACCTCAATCTCTTCACCTAATCTAACAATATCCTGAGTTTTCTTGATCTTATGGTCGGCAAGTTCAGAAATGTGCAACAGTCCCTCTAAGTCCGGTTCAAGTTCAACAAATGCTCCAAAATTAGTAAGCTTCGTCACGGTACCTTTAATAATTTGTCCTGGAATATACTTCTCAGGAATCGCGTGAATCCAAGGATCCTCAGTCATTTGCTTTATCCCCAGAGATATTCTCCGTTTTTCCTCATTAACTTCGAGAACAACACACTTTATTTCCTGTCCTTTTTGTAGTCTCTCACTGGGATGGTTATATTTCTTTGTCCAGCTCAGATCCGAGACGTGTATCATCCCATCAATCCCTCTTTCAATCTGGACAAAAGCTCCGAAATTAGTCAGCGAGCGTACAAGGGCGTTAACAATGGTTCCAGGTGGATATTTCTGTGAAGCGATGGTCCAAGGATTGGTTTCAGTTTGCTTGAGTCCGAGTGAGATTTCCTGTTTGAGCTTGTTCACAGACAAGACAACAACCTCGATTTCGTCGCCCAAATTGAGCATCTCCGAGGGGTGGGAGAGTCGTTTTGTCCAGCTCATCTCAGAAATATGTACCAGCCCTTCAATACCATCTTCAAGTCGGATAAAGGCTCCATAATTCATGACATTTACCACCTTTCCCTTTACCCTTTCTCCAATTGGATATCGTTGTTGTACATTTTCCCAAGGACTGGAAGTTTTCTGTTTCAGCCCTAAAGAAATCCTCTCATTTTCCTTGTCTACCCCAATAACAACGGCTTCTATCTCCTGATCAAGCTGGACCACTTCAGACGGATGTGCAATCCTTCCCCAGCTCAAATCAGAAATATGGAGCAACCCATCGACGCCTCCCAAATCTACAAACACACCAAAATCAGCGATGTTTTTCACCACACCCTTTCGCACTTGCCCGACCTCGATCTCGGCCAGGACCTTTTCTTTACTGCTCTTGCGTTCTTCTTCGATAAGTTTACGTCTTGATACGACAATATTTCGGCCTTCAACATCAATCTTTAGAATCTTGCATTTCACTTCTTTGCCGATGAACCTACCGATATCGCCAGGTTTTCTGATATCAACCTGCGAAGCCGGTAAAAACACAGGTACGCCAATATCAATAAGCAAACCACCCTTGATTCGTCTTATAACCCTACCACTAACAACATCCCCTTCCTTCTTTGTGTCGACAATTACCTCCCAGCCTCTGATCCGGTCGGCTTTGCGTTTGCTCAACAGAATAAGCCCGCCTTCAGAGTCTGTATCTTCAAGCAGAACTTCGATCTCTTTGCCCGGCGATATCTCATCGGGACTCTCAAATTCACTCACATCGACAACCCCTTCGCTTTTCAGGCCCACTTCGACAATAACATCATTTCCTATCTGCGATACGATTGTACCTTTAAGAATCGCCCCTGGCAGACGTGAATCTACCTTTGTCTGTAGAACTTCTTCCAAAAATTCATTTTCTTTATCACCGAACATCTTGCTAACCTGCTGGTCAATCACCTCTTGTGACAACCCTAATCTGTTAACTATATTTCTATCTACCATAAACAAAAATCCCTCTGTGGAGTCTGTATCTTCGACTTATTGACGCCCCACATTTACGCCAATAAGCCCTTATGCAACGCCGCACAAACATAAAAGTTCCGGTTAATCATTTAATAATATCTTCAGATATAAAAACGCATTATCCCACGCAGCACCGTGGTGAGCCTGTCGAACCATTATATCTTTGCCTTTGTTTGCCCCGTTAGAGACTTTTCCCGTCAGGTCTCTAACAGGGCCTTATCTCATCCGCCTTTATCAGAACTTGTCCTGAGCGAAGTCGAAGGAAAAACTGCCCGCTTCATCTATGACTCGTCGAGACGGGCTAAATTCTCGACAAATTCTGCTATTATCCACTCAGGCGTCGAAGCTCCTGCCGTAACCCCTGCTGTTTTGTCCCTTAGGGACGAAGCAGCGTGGGTCACCTTTTTGCCCCGCCGCCTCGGCTTGGCCGAGCCAAGACGGGCAGAAAGTATACTTTTATCAAATTCATTCCAATTCTGCAAGTGAAACGTTTGGCTATTATATTTTTTGCAAAGCTCCGCCAGCCTACGCGTATTTGCACTCATCCTACCTCCGAGCACAAACATTATATCCACCTGCTTGCATAATTGCACAGCTGATTCCTGCCTTTTTATTGCCTCCTTACACAAAGTATTAATTACTTTCAATTCACTAAAGCCGTGCCGTCCTATAGCACCAAGCATCGAACTTGCGTACTCGTGACTTTGCGTAGTCTGGCAAACAATCCCTAATTTACCATTTTTAGGCAACTTATGTAAATCCGATTCGTCAGCAATGACAACAACATCCGAAGCCGAGCCCACAACCGCTTGCACTTCAGGATGATTTTCGTCGCCAATAACCACCACTTTATAGCCATCACTGGCAAGCTCCTTTGCTATTTGCTGGACCCTTTTAACCAATACACAAGTGGCATCAACAATATTAACCCCCTTTTCTTTGAGCGCCTCTATTTGCTTAGGTGCAGCCCCATGAGAACGGATAATAACCGTCCCTGACCGGATTTGTTCGACACTGTCAACGGTTTTTAGCCCTGCTTTTGCCAACCGCTCCACCACATCTTTGTTATGGATGATAGGGCCGAGACTATATACGGGCCCCTTAGTGGCGTGGCCCGACCCCACAGCTGTGTCGGTGCCGTCATTTTCTCGTGCCAGTATTTTTTCAGCCATACTAATAGCGTTTCTAACACCGTGACAAAACCCGCAGTTTTCAGCGACTATAACTTTCATAAACCTGCCCCCTACCGTCTTTTATGGGGGGTATTCATCCAACCTGCCTCGAAAACTGTGCTGTGACCTTGTGGCTCAATCCTTTTAACTGCATACTATGCATAACACAGCACGAGATACTAAATACTACTCACTAACTGCTAACCACTATTCACTATAATCATACGGCCTTTTACCTTGTTTTATCCGGCAGTCGTTTTGCATCCGGCGCAGGGTATCGGTCAAAAACCTTGCCAGTTTCCTATCGCCCATTTTCTTGACCTGCTCGGCCGATATACACTCACCGTAGCATATTGTGATATGCCCTCCCGGCGAAAATATTTTTTTATGTCTGGGCCAACGTTCAAAGGCACCATCGATAACCACCGGCACAACTGCCGCCCCGCCTCGCCTACACAAGAGTCCGAAACCGGGTTTGAATGGCGTAATCCTTCCATCCTTCGTACGCGTAGCCTCCGGGAAAAGGCATACACCATTACCCTCTTTTAGTTTTCTGATAATCGTTTTCATTGCGGCCAAATCTGCCGAGCCTCTCTTAACGGGTATGGTATTTACCGAAGCAATCAGCCGGCCGAAGAGCCCGCGGAAGAGCGTATCGCGTGCAAGAAAATACAAAGGCCTTTTTACGAATATTCCGCAAAGCACAGGGTCAAGAAAGCTCTGATGGTTGCTTATCAACACTAAAGCCCCCTCGTCGGGAACATTTTCTTGGCCGTAAGGACGTATCCTAAAAAATGCCATACAGAAAACTTTGCAAATCCACCTCGCAAATCGAAACCATCTCATCTTTGGTGATTGGTGATTGGTAATTGGTAATTTGCAATTTACCTGTTTCCATTTACCAATTACCATCTTCCAAAGTTTCTCCACAACTTCCTCTATACTCAAATCAGTAGTGTCGATAACAACAGCATCATCAGCTGGTTTTAACGGACCAATGGTTCTGCTCTCGTCGCTACCATCTCTTTCTTCAATGGCCCTCTGTATCTGCTCAACTTCGTCCTTCGTCGTTCGTCCTTCCTCCTTCGCTCTTCTTTTTGCCCTCTCAACTGTCTGTGCAGTAAGATAAAATTTTATATCAGCATTGGGAAACACCACCGTACCCTGGTCTCTTCCTTCAGTAACGATTTTATCCTTGCCGACTACAAATTGCCTCTGCATTTCCACCAGCTTCTCTCGCATTTTTACCGATGAGGCAATATGCTTAGCATTGGCGGTTACCTCCAGTCCACGTATTTGCTCGGTAACATCAACGCCATCGATTGAGACCACCATTTTGGCACCGCCACAGATGTTTTTTTCGATAACAAATTGAAATTTCCTCTTGTCTAAAATATCAAGCAGCTTCTCTTCATCACTCATATTGACACCGGCCTGCATTGCCGCTAATGTAACAGCCCGATACATCGCACCGGTGTCAAGAAAACTCGCCCCGAGCCTCTCAGCTAGCAGTCGAGCCACGGTGCTTTTACCACTTGCTGCAGGACCATCAATTGTAATAATCAAATTAGCCATCTCAAAAACTAGCCTGCTTCATAGGGACCCTGCCTTGCGGGAACCCATAAATTCCGGTTATGCCATCTTATCAACCTTGACAACAACAATACTCATATCATCAATCTGCCTGGCAAGTCCCACAAACCGCCTTCTATACCCAAGGATATTTTTAACCATCTGCTCCGCTGAGCCCGCAGTAAACTCCTTTGCGGTTTTCAGCATTCTTTCCCTACCCCAGAATTCGCCATCAAAGTTAGCTGCATCAATCAGCCCATCGGTATAAAACAGCAAACAATCTCCGTCTTTTAGTGGCAAGGTTTCAATCTCATATTCAGCCTGTGCCTCGACTCCGAGCACAAATCCACCTTTTTCCAACTCCACTATTTCCCCATCTCTTATCAGCACAGCCGGCTCATGTCCGCAATTGCAATAGGTTATGGTTTCTTCTTTAACGTCAAGGATGGTATAAAAGAGGGCGACAAACTCACCGTCTTTACATTCGCCACATGCTGTTTTATTGAGTTTATTGATAATCCTTTCAATACTAAACTTATCTTCTTCGGTATCAGCATAGGCCCTTACAGCACCTCTAAACAAGCTCATCATAATTGCAGCAGGAATCCCTTTGCCTATAACATCAGCAATCGCTACAGCAACACGATTGTCACTTACTTGAAGAAAATCGTAAAAGTCACCGCCGACATCGAAACAAGGTACATAAGTGGCTGCTATATCCAAGTTCGGTATCAACGGTGCCTTTTCCGGAATCATTCTTCGCTGAATAACTCCAGCTAAACGTATCTGTTCAGCCATGCGCTGGCCTTCAATCGCCTCTGCATAAAGCTTGGCGTTGGTTATGGCCACTGCACACTGCGAAGCAACAGCCCTGGCAAGGCCGATATCATCTTCATAAAACTGCCTTGGCTTGGGACTATACAGCCGCAGCACACCAATCGCTTTACCTCTAAACTTCATGGCAACAGTAAGCTGGCTGACAAGGCCTTCTTTTATCGCCGCCGCTTTATATTTTACACGGTCATCAACACGCACATCGTCCAACACCACTGCCTCACCCGCAAAAGCAGCTTTAACCACCGTGTCATTTTTTGAAACCGCTCCTTTATTTCGGTACTCTTCGCTGAGGCCATATGTACTTCGCATCTTCAGGTCGCCGGCTTCTTCGTCCAGCAGTCGAATAGAGCAAGCCTTGACCCCAACAATTTTAACTGCCGCTTCAGCGAGCTTATCCAGCACCTCTTGAAGCGAAAAAGCCCCTGCCACAAGCGTAGTGAGCTGGTAAATCTGCTCATCTCTTTGAATCTGTCTCTTTGTCTTTTCTGCCATAATCAACCGCTATAACTACTTTTTATTACAAATCCAACAAATTATACTTAAATTACGTTTCTTAGTGAACCTTAATCTATTTCACTATTGTTCGCTTGAACTAAAAACCGTTTCAAGTTAATGTAAAAGCCGTAATGAGCCAGATCGCCAAGCATATAATTTTCATTGGCCGAGTCCAAGGTGTCGGTTTCCGCTTCACCGCTTTCGATACAGCCAATCGCTATCAACTAACTGGTTTTGTCCGTAACTTACCTGATGGTACCGTTGAGATGCTCGCCCAAGGTCCTGCTAAGACAATCGACGATTGCATCCAAGATATAAAAGAATACTTTAGCAGCTATATTAGAGAAACCAAAATCAAAGAAATTCCCTCTGACCCCCAGTACAAAAACTTCAAAATCACTTTTTAATCTATACACTAAACTCATCGGCTTGCCACTGCGAAGGATTGAAAAAATGTGCAAATAAGAGAAAACCTTAACGAACTCTGGCTCACAGAATGGGCCTTACATGGAAATAGCTGGCATTTCAATCAAAAGTGTAGGTGGCTGAAGAGTAAAATCAGAAAATTTGAAAAGATTTTTACTACTTTTGTTGTAATAACTTAGCTCAAAAAGCACGAATCAGATTAGCTTTTTTTTCGCATCAAACGCGCAAGTCGCTCCAACTGTGACAGCAGTGAAAATCGTCGCTCGAGACTTTCGATACGAGAGACGATGAACAATCGGCTATTAGTAAGGACCCTCTTGGGGGTTCCCAAATGCAAGAAAAAGTGCATTTGGGGCCCTTGCAAAAAGTTGCAAAATAGGAGGCTCAAAAGATAGAGGCTTGATATGGGATTTGACCTTCATATTTTTAAAGACCCACAGCTTGAGGCCAATTACGTCGAGTGGCTTGTTGATGAACAATCGGTAGATACTCAGGCTCACTTTGCAAAACTGTGGGAATATTACACCAACCGGATGATAGATATCAATGGTTCTGGTGCTTCCAATAGAAAAGTGAACGAATCGGGACGGTGCTACGTTCAGGCACAGGAATATGGGCTGCCTCCAAGGATAACAGGGTTCACACACTCGGCAAATACAGGGATTTTCGGCGCAAGGCCCGTCAAAGATGTACAACGAAAAGAGGTGGCGATAGAAAACGATATCGCCTGGCGAATAAATGCAGCAACGGATTTTTTGTTTGGAAAACCAATAAGTTTTGTTAGCAGATCGCTGGATAGCCAAAAACGTGCAGAAATTGAATCTATACTGAAGGCAGTGTTTGAGGCTAACGGCGCTATCGGATTTTTTCAGGATATGGCAGTGCTCGGAAGTATCTACGGGTTTGTCGATTGTCTCGTCAGGCCTGGCGGTGAGATTTTAGAACAAATCATTTCCTCCTCCCAAACTCTCTCGCTTAAAAATGTGCTGCAATTGGCACAAACAATCG
>CAZTWR010000042.1:0-3601 GCA_964618055.1 uncultured Pirellulales bacterium
AAACAAACTTTCTCCTATCGCATTATCAGAATGCCAATCTGGATTTTGTCCACCCACGGCGGCATGAAGGTCTAAAATGGCATAGAGCTCATATTGCTCACATAGCCCTAATATTCGATCAATTTCTTTAAACCCTTCTTCCATATACGAATACGGTTTTTGGTCATTTTCAATGAGTCTATAATTAAAAGGTATTCTGAGTGTGTTAATTCCAAGACTCTTTAAAAATTCAAAATCGTTTTCATCAATCATCGACTTATAAAATTTTTGCCAAAATTCCTCGGCTTTATTTTCCCCGTATGCATTAGCAATCGCAGTTCGTATTTGCGAATCCGTACCGGGAATACCGAGCATAAAATGTTCAAGATTTAGCCAGGTACCGATACCATAGCCACGTAAGATTATTTTTTCACCATTCAGGTAAAAATCTCTATCCATCACCCTTAAAAAACCATTGCTCATTTTAACTCCTGTTCTTTTGTAAGTGGTAAATCTTAGATATTATCCAATAAACCGTTTTAGTGAAAAAGTCAACCGATTTTGGCCGAAAGCAGTTTTACAATTTAAAAAGTTGACACCATTATAAGCTACTGTTAGCTTAGATTTTCGAATTTTGGTGGTTTAGGGAAAGGAGAGACAAATGCGTGGATTGAAAATCTGTTTGTGGATAGCCGGCATCGGATGCCTGCTGTCGGTAGTTGGATTGTTTCTGCCGTTGTCGGCGTGCGAGTCTATCGCAGGCTTCTTCGGGATTGAGACTCTGCCGGACTCACCGTTGATCATGTATGCAATTCGTACGGTATCAGCTACGTTTATAGGCATTGGGGTGTTTTTCATTATCTTGGCGCTGAACCCCATGAAATACGGAGTAATGGTACCATTCTCAGGTCTGGTCGCAGTGTTTATAGCTGTGGTATGCCTGATAACGGGACTGGCGGTGGGAATGCCTGCTACGTGGTTCCTTGGCGATTCTTTGAGCTGTTTAGTGTTGGGCATTCTCATACTTGCGTTTTGGCAACAGGCAAAGCGGGCCACTGGCGAGATTGATTAACACGCTGTGATATAAGTGCCTCGAATAACCTGGCTTTCCGCAGAATGGCTGCTAAAATGTTGGATGGGAAGGCTTACGCCATTACCCTAAAATAATAAGGATATGCTTTTCGTAGCTTCGTAACTTTAACAGAAGGCGAACCTATGCAATACCGAGACTTGGGACGCACGGGCTGGAAAGTTTCTGGCGTTAGCTTTGGTGCCTGGGCAATTGGCGGCACGTGGGGCCCCGTCAAAGATACCGAATCCCTGGCCGCATTACACCGGGCCGTAGAGCTTGGCGTCAACTTCTTTGACACCGCTGATGTCTATGGCGACGGTCGTAGCGAACGCCTATTGGCGCAGCTGCGCCGCGAACACAGTGAAACAATCTACATCGCCACCAAAGCCGGCCGGCGGTTAAATCCACACACCGCAGAAGGCTACAATCGCAAAAACCTCACGGCCTTTGTCGAGCGCAGTCTAAAGAACCTGGATACAGAAGCCCTTGATTTGCTTCAGCTACATTGTCCGCCTATTCAGGTCTACTACATGCCGGATGTCTTTGGAATGCTTGATGACCTAGTCGAAGCGGGTAAAATCCGCTACTACGGCGTCAGTGTCGAAAAGGTCGAAGAAGCCCTCAAGGCAATAGAGTATCCCAATGTTCAATCCGTGCAAATTATCTTTAACATGTTCCGCCACCGACCCGCCGAGCTTTTATTTGAGCAAGCCCGGAGGCGTAAAGTGGGTATCCTCACCCGCGTGCCGCTGGCCTCCGGCATGCTCACGGGAAAACTAAAACCAGATACTACCTTCGCACCTGACGACCATCGAACCTTTAACCGCAGGGGCGAGGCTTTCGACCGGGGTGAAACCTTTTCCGGTGTCGATTACAACACCGGCTTACAAACCGTTGACCAGTTAAAGGCTGTCTGTCCGGCGGAGATGACTATGGTGCAGTTTGCCCTGCGCTGGATTCTGATGTTTGATGCCGTGACCTGTGCCATCCCCGGTGCGAAGCGGCCATCGCAGGTCGAACAGAACTGCACTGCTGCGGACCTGCACCCACTCTCTGACGAGATTATGGCTAAGATACGCACAATCTACGATAGCCACATCCGCGAATTAGTGCACCATTACTGGTAAACCCAGTCGGAAACAACTATTGACTAACGACTATCAACTATAGATTTCTTGCTTCTTCCGACAATCCCAAAAATAATATCATCGCCATAAGCGGGAATTGCACCATTGACACAACGAGGAACAACTAAAACTATTCCTCGCCGCAGTCACGCTACAAATATGGCCTTGGGCTCCACCGAGTGATTGCAGATACATCTGAACGAACATAGCAGTTCCGGTATCTAACTCTCAGCATCTTTGAGAATTGCCGCGAGGTTTATAAGTCTTGCAACTTTATACGGCTATAAATCTGTGGAGTGCAGATAAGCGTCTTCCAGTTGCACCTCGGTTTCCTCTTCTTCAAGCTCTTCGGTCAACCACTCCAGCAATGCTTCCAAGCCGGCACCTGCCACTTCAACACGGCCCGGCAGCCAAAAATATACTACTGGGGCGATAGGAGCATAGCCCAGTACAGAACCTCGTAGTACATAACTATTTACATTAAATGCTGCTCGTATATAAACATTGCCAGCACTATTAACTGTCACGGTGCCTAAAGGGGTAATACCACCTACATTCCCGGCGAAAGTAATATTTCCTGTGCCTGCTGTCAAATTCAGGTCTTCGGTAAGTGCCGTTGTACCATCTAAGGTGCTCTGGAATGTAATGTTGCCTCCCGCAGCGCCGGAACTAAACGCTACATCACCTGTCAAAGTTACCGCTGTATCAAATTCGATGTTGTCGCCTGTTGTGGTGATGTCGCCGGCTGTGCTCACAGTCCCAGTTCCATCCTGGTCGAACGCCCCGTCGAGGGTCATATCAGCAGCCGCTGCTATCGTCAATACACCACTGTTGGCGATGTTAACCGCTCCGCCGTTCGTGGTCGTTACCGTATTATCAATGCCAACTGTGCCGGCGGTGATGTTCAGACCCTGGTTACCCACGGCCACGGTGTTATCAAAATCCAGAACCGCAGCTGAAGTTACCGTCAAACCGCTCAAAGGTGTCGTTGCGCCAATCGTGCTGCCAAAAGTGATGGTTCCGGTTGTTCCTGCTACAAGAGTTAGACTTTGGGTATTAGCTGCTGTGCCGTCCACTGCGCCGTTTACTGTAATAGCTCCGCCTGTGGCAGTTCCGCCGTTATTGGTGGTATCAATTATTGATAGTCCTCCGGCAAGAGTTACCGGGGTACCAGCATCGCCTATGGCTATCGTATCACCTGAGCTGCGAACCTGGCCGTTAAGCGTTACACCGCTCGGCGCTGTCGCTGTCAAGCCGCCATTGAACAATAATACATCGGCTGCGGCATTACCTAAGGTTAATGCGCCTGTATTTAGGAAGGTACAGGCATTGGTTATGGTCGTGCCGTTGCCGAATAATTCAAGGTCGTAGCCCTGCGCTGCGGTGGTAAGTGTCGGCGTTATCAGTGCGCCTGTAAATTCAA
>CAZTWR010000042.1:3701-11006 GCA_964618055.1 uncultured Pirellulales bacterium
TGTCAGCGTCGTTTGTCGTATCGGTTAATACTACGCTTGTGCCAGTGGTAACTGCGCCGGTAAAGGTTGCGCCGTTAGAATTCGTCACGGTCAAAGTAGCAGGTGGTGTAGCTACGCCTATTGTACCTGTGGCGGCAAAAGTAATTGCTCCGGCTGTACCTGCATCTAATGTCAAACTCTGTGTGTTGGCAACCGTGCCTTCCACTGCGCCGTTTACTGCAATAGCTCCACCTAATGGGCTGCCGCCGTTATTCGTGGTATCAATTATTGATGTTGTTCCGGCAAGAGTTACCCCGGTGCCAGCATCGCCTATGGTTATCGTATCAGCTGAGCTGCGGACCTGGCCGTTAAGCGTTACGCCACTCGGCGCTGTTGCTGTCAAGCCGCCGTCAAACAATAATATATCGCCTGCGACATTACCTAAGGTTAGAGCGCCGGTATTGGTAAAGTCAACAGCAGCGGTTATGATCGTGCCGCTGCCAAACAATTCAAGGTCATAGCCTTCGGCTGCGGTGGTCAGTATCGGTGTTATCAGTGCGCCTGTAAATTCAATGTCAGCGTCGTTTGTCGTATCGGTTAATACTACGCTTGTGCCAGTGGTAACTGCAGCATCAAATGTGGCACCATTAGAATTCGTGACCGTCAATGTCGCTAAACTTGTTCCTCCTATTACTCCGTTAGCCGTTATCGCCCCGCCTGTACCTGCATCTAATGTCAAACTCTGTGTGTTGGCTACTGCCCCGTTTACCGCCCCAGTAATACCTATCGCTGCCCCAGCCCCGGCGGCGCCACCATCGGTGGTATCCAACAAGACGCTAGCAGTGAGCGTCGTCGGACCATTCAGGGTGATTTGTCCTGTCCGGGTTACGAGATCAGCGCCGAGATTAATGACTCCGTTTCCCCCCGTCGTGTCGAGAGTAATGATCCCGCCCGCAGCACCGCCACCGGCTGTCGATAGAGCCGCATTGATGACGATATTTCCGTCTGAGCCTGTTGCCGTGACATCGTCCGAATAAATCAGGATGTCGCCTCCCTGAAGCGTAATCGGGAAGCTAACCGTAATGTGACTACCGGCCTGGAGTATAAGGTTGTTAGTGTTTGCACCGCCCGTAATCGCCTCGTCAATGTCAATGGTATTATTTGCCTGAAGCACGACGTTGTCACTCACAAGTGCATCTGTGACGGCGCTCGCATCGATCTGGGAGGGTTCGCCGTCATTCTCGTCAAATTCGTATGCCTGCGCATCGGGAGTAGGATCGACCGCCCCAACCAAATCGCCTTGACCACCGTTAGTGACCTGAAGAGCAAGCGGGTCCAGGAGCAGAGTGCCCGCAGCACCGTTTACGCTGCCCGCATCGACGCTCCCCCTGAATGCGAGGTTGTCTTTGCCTGAAACTTCAACAAAACCTCCATCGCCACCGTCAGCACCGCCACGGGCGCTGATATCCCCATAATACCGCGTAATTTCATCAGCCCATACAATAACTTTGCCGCCATCGCCGTTCTCTATAGCGTCTGCTTTAATAGTGGAATCCGGCCCCACATAGGTTCGTGAGGCATTGTGAACGTCCGGATTTTTCCCCTGGAAATCTCCGCCAATAAGGACTTCTCCGCCCCCGTTAGTACCGGAAGCATCTATCTCGGCGGCATCGAACAAACCAACTTTGTCACCAAGCATCTGCACAGTCCCGCCTGACCCCGAGCTGCTTTTTGCTTCAATAGAGCCGCTATTGATAACGGTTCCCTCTGTGGCAACAAGCTCCACCTGGCCGGCATCGCCTGTATCTGACGAAGCTGATAGTGTGCCGACATTTGAAATTGCCTGCGAATAAATATCGCCCGCTGCAGCCAAAATTATTGAACCATCACCAACCTCAACTATGCCTTCATTGAGAATGGCAGAACCTTCGATAGGGTCGGCTGGCTCAGGCAAGGATGGTACATCCATTTCGACTACTACATCACTGCCCATCTCGCCGAGGAACACTCTGTCTCCTGATGCCATCACTACATAGCCGGCGGGACAGTGTATGTTGCCATAGTTAGCAACTTGCTTGCCGATGAGGTAAACTTTTTCCGCGGTAATATCTCCACTGTTTATTACAGAGCCGGTACCGCCGGCAAAATTGTATTGTCCATTTATAAAATCGGCGTTTGAAATGTTAAGAGACGAAGCAATTAACTGGTTAACATTAATCTTAGCCCCAGCGCCAAAATAAACACCCGCAGGATTAACAATAAAGACTCTGCCATTTGCCAAAAGAGTACCATCGAACTGTGTCGCAAATCCTGACATTATCCTGTTTAGCACTGCGGAATTGCTGCTTTGTTGCAAAAACCGGAGAACTTCGTTCGGAAGAGTATCCAAAGATGCCCAGTTAATTATGGCGTTGTGCGAGGTAATATTTACGATGGTATTGTTGCCGTTATAGTGGACCGTAACGTTACCGTACTGAACGCTATGGCCACTCGGTCCCGCTAAAGCAGCCGGTATATGGAGGTTAAATATTAGGCAGGATATCGTCAGATAAATGCCGATTTGTCTGTTTAACATTTTTGTCTGGCTTCTAAAACCCATTATCTTATCTCCTATCAAAGGCACGTTTTTTCGCGTATTTAAAAAGTATTCCTGCTAAATCCGGTCATCCGATTTGCTTACCAACGATATATAAAGTTGAAGTTCCAACGCCCCTCGCCTTCTTCAGTGTCATTAGTAGCCCGCAAAGGCCAGGAATAATATATTGCGCCATAAGCACTATTGCCTAACTCAACAGCGGTACCTAAGCCGGCACCAAACAGTTCCTGAGCTCTTTCTTCACCTGGGACAGGGTCTTTCATTTTTGCTCGGCCATGGTCAATAAAACCCAGTAAAGACACATTCGGAGGCCAGGCTTTCTTCTTATATGTCGGCTGTTTTTCTTTATCACCTGATGCGTCTTCCTCCAAATATTTTGTAACATCGAACCTATATTGGAGGGAGGCAAGTATGCCTCCATCTGCGACAATTTCATCTTCTTCGTAGCCCCTTACAGAATATAAACCACCGAAGGTAGTCATTTTTGCAGGAACCAATCTATGGTCTGAGGTAATACTCCTGAAAGAGCCGCTCAACTCATGAATTTTCGATTTGTCAAGAAACTGCTTGTGTGAAGCTGATAATGTATATATAGCGAAATCAGGGTCAGCATTCAGCCTTGCCATTGTAAAATCATCTTCGCTGGAACCACCAAAACTTTCAATTCTATTAAAGGAAACAGATGTACGAGACATATTATCGGAACGATGTATCTCACCCCCAACTCCAAACAGGTCCATATCAATATCGGTTGCTATACCCAATGAAGGTGTAACCTTACTTCTTTCGTGGCTTAAGGACCCGAGGAAATCAAAGAACCACTCATTTATTTGTAGGACATTATAGCGTAAGGTGCCGCCATAAAATGAACCGTTACCGCGGAAGTTTACAATACCCCCACCAGCCTCTGGAGTTATTTCAAATTGGCTGTAACCAGCATAAAAGCCCAAACGTAACCTTGGTGTAAGGAACGGAGCCTCATAATTACCAAATAATAAGTAATTCTCCTCAAGCCCATCCGGCGGTGCCTGATACATAAACGAAAACCTGTCGTCTCTACCTGTTAGATTGGTGTTTACAACCCCAACCCTCGGATTCCATTGACGTTCGTCCGTTCCGGCATTGTCAAGCTGGACAAACCAATGCCAGGGATTTACCTCATAAACATCATATCCTAAATTAAGAGTGTCCGGCTTGTCACCTCTTGAAATAACCGCGGAGATATACCTGTCAGGATTCAGGTTAAGCAGCCTTACAAAGTCATCCAACTCTTTCTTTTTTATAACCTGACCTCTTTTAATCGGCGACCAAGATTTGAGCACAGAGCTTTTCAATACCCCCTTTTCCGCTTTCTGACGGTCGAAGTCATATCTATCTATAGTGACTTTTGCTACTTTACCCTCAAGAACCCCTATTGGCAGGATTCCATCTTCTATTTCAGTAACCCCCTTGACTGCTTTTGCTGGAACGTAAACATAAATGCCCGCATAACCTTTCTCTTGGTACACCGACAGCAAGTACCGGGTTAAACCTTGAATGGTTTTCTTGGAAACTTCGCGTTCCTGGCCCGGATCGAGAATTATCTCGTGCAAAACCCGAAAGTCGTAGAACTCCTCGGTAGTTGTCTCGTCCTTCCGTACAGAGATGGTATAGACCACAGGTAGATTTTCCAATAACTCAGCCATCGATACCAAAGTATTACCGCTTATTTTGATTTCCTTAACAAGGAACCTTGGGCTGATATCCTCAGGAGGAGCCAGATGAGCATACCGGACTTTCGCTTTTGCATACCGGGATTTCAAGTCTATCTTGGCTAACGCCTCTTTATATTCAGCTTCTACCCGAGCTTTTTCCTCACTCCTTTCCTTTGTAAGGAGGGGCTTTTTTGCTTCCAAATCCAGCTTTGCTTGTTTGTAATCACCTTCTGCCTTTGATTTCGTCTGCTTATACTCCATCACAACTTTATCAAGCTTCGATTTCAGGTCTATAGCAGATTTTGCTTTTTCATATTCTTTTATAATTCCTGTTTTTTCCTGGGCAGTTTCTTTCTTCTGGGCTTTAGATTGTGCCTCCAGTTTTACTATTGCCTGCTTACGTTCTGATTCTGCTTTTTCTTTTGCCTCTTTACATTCTGCCTTGATTCTCGCTTCTTCTTCAGCTATCGATTTGAGTATTGCAGCTTTCTTCTTGTCAGCAAATAAAGCAGCAATTCCGGCAACCCCTGCTTCCCTACGTCGTTTTTCGAGCCTTTTTTCGGCCTCTTTATACTTAGACTCGGCCTTGGTAATTGAATTCTTATATTTCTGCTCTATTTTTACTTTCTCTTGAGCTCTCGCTTTTGCCTGAGCTTTTGCCTTTTTATCCACTGTGGCCGAGTCTGACTTCATCTTTGTCTGTGCTTCGGCAAGTTCTACTTTTGCCTCAGCTTTTGCTTTCTTTCTCGCCTCTTCGTACTGAGACTCTACTTTAGCCTTTGCACTCTTATATTCCTTTTCAATCTTTGTACTTTCCTCGGCTATGCCTATAGTATCTGCTTTTGCCTTCGCTTCCAAATGTGACTGCTTCAACTTTTTTTCTCTTTCTGCCTTAGCAAGTGCCTCTTTTCTCTCAGTCTCTGTTTTTTCACGGGCCGCCTTTATCTTTTTCTTTCTTTCCACTTCAGCTTTTTTTCTTGCAGCCGCCTCAGCCTTCGCCTTTGCTCTGGCTTCAGCCTTAGCCCTCTTTCCCTCCTCCGCCTTAGCCTTCGCTGCAATCTTCTCAGCGTTCAATTTCAAATCTATCTCAGATTTTCTTTCTTTATACTCCTTTGTGATTGTTATTTTTTCCTGGGCAATTTCTTTTGCCTGGGATTTGGCTTGTGCCTCTAAAGCAGCAATTGACCGGCTGCACTGAGCCTTGGCCTTTGCTTTTGCATTTTCGTATTCTGCCTTGATTCTTGCTTTGTCTTTGTTTATTGATTTTAGAATTGCAGCCTTTTTCTTGTCAGCAAACAAAGCCCCCAGCCCGTCAACTCCCGCATCTTTAGCTCGCTTCTCGATTTTCTTATTCGCCGCTTTATAGTCAGACTCTATTTTGGCAATTGTATTCTTATAATCTTTCTCAACTCTCCTTCTCTCCTTTGCCCTCGCTTTAGCTTGTTCTTTCGCCTTCTTATCTACCCCCACCAAGTCCGACTTTATTTTTGCTTCTGCCGCAGCCAGCTCTGCTTTAGCTTCTGCTCTGGCCTTCTCTCGCTCAGCCTTTTCCCTCCTCTTTTTTTCAGCCTCAGCTTTTTTCTTTGCGGCCGCTTCAGCTTTGGCCTTGGCTTCGGCTTCTGCCTTAGCTCTTTTTTCTTCCTCTGCTTTAGCCTTTGCCTCTGCTTTAGCTTTTTCACGCTCGGCCTTTACCTCTTTCTTTTTTTCAGCCTCAGCTCTTTTCTTTGCAGCCACTTCAGCTTTGGCTTTTGCTTTTGCCGCAGCTTTCTGGGCCTTTGCTCTGGAATTTATCTCAGCAACTTTTTGTTTATAGTCTTTTTCGACTTTTACCCTTTCATCTCTGACCTCTTTGGTTTCAATCTTAGCTTTAGCATCCAACTCTGCCTTTGCCCGTTTATAATTTGCCGCCACCTTTGCTTTCGCCTCTTCGTATTCTGCTTTTATTCTCACCTCTTCCTTATTTATTGACTTTATGATTGCTGCTTTCTTCTTATCCGCAAATAAAGCCCCAACTCCATCAACTCCTGCGTCCTTACGCCGCCTCTCAATCTTTTTCATAGCTGCTTTATACTCAGTCTCAATCTTAGCTTTATTTGTCTTGTAATCTTTTTCTATCTTGGCTGCTTGTTCAGCTCCGGCCTTCGCCTGCTCTTTTGCCTTTTCATTGATGTTTGCCAGGTCAGACTTCAACTTTGCTTTTGCTTCAGCCAATTCCGCTCTGGCACTTGCTGTAAAAACAACCGACCCCAAAAACAATGCTAAAACCATTATTCCGTAAATCGATTTTGTCCTTGACCGCATACGACTTCTCCATAAGTTAAAAAGTGATTAAGTTCTTCCTGATAAAAGTGCCGTGGGTTTGAAGATATGTTATTCGTTTCCTGAGCATCCTGCTCACCCCAAATAAAACAAAAATACCCACTAATAAGTCGGCGATTTTAGCAAAATTGCGCCAAAAATACTGCCGTAAAATACTAAATATTACAAAATATTACAAAAACTTTAGCAATTACCACCTACATGTCTGCTTGCGTTCAAAGGTCATCTTAAAAACGCTCACTGCCGCTTAATCAGGACTAACAACGTTAGAAACATCTAAAAATACGCCTTTTAGTCCGCGAGGAGTATTTCTGGGAGCACATAATACAAACATCGGCTAATTGTATGCAAACAAAAAAACGCTTAATTCCCCGATTTTTTCAGGTATGATTTTTTGGTGAAATAGCTAAAATAGCTAAATATTTATGATGCGGTCTCAGAGGTTAGGGCAGCTATTTAAGTTTGTGTGAATTATTACAACATCGAACGGATACATTTATCGAGCGCCGAGTGAGTCTGCGGCTGCGTATATCACCCTTACCACTGCTTAAAAGTATCTTGCTTTTAAGGGGCCGCTACGGATTCAACAGCATCTTAATAAAGAATTCCGGAAAGGAAAAAATTTAACGGAGAGGGCGGGATTCGAACCCGCGGTACCCTTTAAGGGCACACCGGTTTTCGAAACCGGCTCGATCAGCCACTCCGACACCTCTCCGT
>CAZTWR010000043.1:0-10635 GCA_964618055.1 uncultured Pirellulales bacterium
ACTTTGTGCTTCCGCTGATGGAAAGACGCTCTACATTGGCTTCAGGAACCCTCGCCCTTCTTCAAAAGCGATTGTAATTCCTCTGAATAATCCAAAACAGATAATTGAAAAGCAGCAGCCCCCTGTTTTTGCAGACCCGCTCCTGTGGGATTTGAAAGGTCTCGGCATAAGAAGTATGGAGTATTCGCATTTTCACAAGGCCTATTTTGTTGTTGCCGGACCACATAATGACCAGCCCGCCAAATTTGTCTTATACCGCTGGTCAGGCAAAAAAAACGAACAGCCGCAGTTTGTCAGGGCAATAAGTGCAGACTTCAATCCAGAGGCATTGGTTATTTTCAAAAATTCTCCCAAATTACTATTACTTAGTGACGATGGCAGCTTGGCCGTCGATATATCTGATGCCTCTGAGTGTATGCGAGGGAGACTGCGTAAAGACGGAAAGTGCCTGAACAAATACCTGACCAACCCCGCCAAAAAGCATTTCAGGGCAATTTCGCTGGAGCCATAATGCTTATGCTTTTGCTACTTAATTTTCCACCTTCCAAAGGAAGATGCAAGGCCTGCTGGCGGGAATAAGGGCGAGACGATGTGCTCGTGAGTTGTGATTGGTGTTTCGGCTGTTGTGAAATTGTGAAAAATTTTTTAAGTTTATTATTGACATAAGACAATTATTTTAGTAGAATTCTGGATTCTGCGTTTTGACTGGAGTTTTTTCGATGAGTAAGAACAGAAAATATGAGCAGAAGCGTTTGGCCGGTGGACGGTTAGGGGCTAAGTGTGCGCGCCAGGTAATGCCGTTTGCCGACGCACAGAGGATGTGCATCGACCTTAATGTTACCGTATGGATTAAGAAGGAGGACAGCCCTTAGAAGGATTTTGATATTTTTTGAGGTAAGAATAAAAGCCTTCCAGGGCAAAGAAGTCCTGGAAGGCTTTTTTATTTGGCTAAAATCATCGAGAGCAAGGACGCAGGAGGCAATTATGGAAATTATAGAACTGACAATTGAGAATTGTGAAGAGGTTCTTTCACTGTGGCAAAGGACTGAAGGACTGGGACTGGACAAAGATTCTGATACGAAAGAAAGAATCTGGATATACCTTCAGCGCAATCCGGGCCTTAGCTTTGCAGCATTTGAAAAAGGGAAAATCATCGGGGCAGTATTATGCGGTCACGACGGCCGACGTGGGTATCTGCACCATCTGACAGTCGCTGAGGCGTATCGTAACAAAGGTCTCGGCAAAGCGCTGGTGGAAAAAGTAATTTCTAAACTGCGTATGCTTGGTATCCGGAAATGCAATATATTCGTCTTCGCTAACAATGTTGCCGGTCAGGAGTTCTGGAAAAGGAGCGGCTGGGTCGAACGAACGGACCTGAAAATTATGTCCAAAATAATTACTCCGTAAACCTAAGAGGAGTGAAAAAATGAGAGCAGAATCCGAATACCAACGGGATAAAACGAACCAATATCACTTTATAAAAAGAAGTAAAATTTATCTTGCACTTTTTGATGTAAGGATGAGAATAGCTCGAACGAAAAGTATTAGGTAAGTGAAGCACAAAGGAGATTCCACAATGGAAACTGGAAAGGTTTTAGAGCAGGTCAAGAAAGAGGACATAAAATTTATTACGCTGCAATTTACGGATTTATTAGGCGTTATAAAAGAGGTCATTATTCCGGTTGAAGAGCTGGAGGACGCCTTAAGGGATGGGGTGTGGTTTGACGGCTCTTCCATCGAGGGTTTTGCCCGAATCCAAGAGAGCGATTTGTTTCTGAAGCCGGATACGATGACATACGCGGTTGTCCCGTGGCTGACCGAGGACGGTAAAACAGCAAGGTTAATATGCGATATCTATCGAGCAGACGGCAGGCCCTTTGCAGGCGACCCACGGTACATCCTTAAACAAGCAGCGGATGAAGCAGCAAAAGAAGGATTCGAATATAATGTTGGGCCTGAGCCGGAATTCTACCTGTTCAGAACGGGCGGCGAAAAAAGGACGTCACCTATAGATTACAGCAGTTATTTCGACCTTTCTTCTCACGAAGGATATAAGGTGATAAAAAAGATAGTAGCAGCACTTGAGAATTTCGGGATTAAGGTCGAAGCGTCTCACCACGAGGTCGGCTTCGGGCAATATGAAATAGACTTCCATTATGGGGCCTGTCTGGACATAGCGGATAAGGTACTTACGTTAAAATATTGTGCAAAAAAGATAGCTCAAATGCATAATCTGCACGCTACGTTTATGCCTAAGCCGGTAATGGGTAAGGCAGGTTCGGGAATGCACGTGCATCAGAGTTTGTTTGACACTAAAGCAAAAACAAATGCCTTTTACGACAAGGAGCACAAATATAATCTGTCAAAAACCGCATACAGTTTTATTGCCGGTCAGATAAAGCATATTGGTGCGATGTGTGCGATTCTCTGCCCAACGGTAAATTCGTATAAAAGGTTGGTTTCCGGGTATGAGGCGCCTGTATATGTTACATGGGCTGCGATGAATCGCTCTGCCCTTTTGCGAGTTCCGAAATGGTTCAAGGCCAAGGCCGAAGCTGCGAGGATTGAGCTTCGATGCCCGGACCCAGCGTGTAATCCATATCTGGCGTTTGCAGTTATGTTAAAAGCAGGTTTGGACGGGATTAAAAACAACCTGACGCCGCCTGAGCCGGTTGAAGAAGATATATACAGTCTCGATGATGAAAGCCGTGTTCGGAAAAACATCGATGTTCTGCCAACGTCATTGCTGGAAGCTCTGGATGAGCTGAAGAAAGATAAACCCATGCAGGAGGTCCTCGGAGAGCATTTGCTTGAACGATATATTGACGTAAAGACAAAAGAGTGGGACGAGTTCAAGAAACAAGTAACCGAATGGGAAATCGAGACATATTTAGACACTTTCTAAAATACTCGGCTGGCTTTGGCAATAGCAGCCTGAAGGTTTTTAAGTTATAGATTCATGGGGATGCCGCGGGAGGCGAGGTATTCTTTCATCTGGGTTATGGTGTAATTCTGGAAGTGGGTGATTGAGGCCATAAGGACTGCGTCTGCGCCACCTTCAACAATAGCATCGTAGAGGTGCTCGAGTTTTCCAGCTCCGCCGGATGCGATTACGGGGATATTGACGGCATCGGAGACGGCTTTGTTAAGCTCGTTATCGTATCCAGCCTTAGTGCCATCAGCGTCCATACTGGTCAGCAATATCTCTCCTGCACCGAGTTTTTCGGCTCTAACCGCCCATTCAACGGCGTCGAGTTCGGTAAGTTCAGAACCGGCTTTTATGGTAACCTGCCATTTGCCTTTCCTTTCCTTCGAACGGCGGGCATCGATGGCAAGGACGATACATTGATTTCCAAATCGCTGGGCGGCTTCTGTGAGCAGTTGCGGGTTTTGAACAGCAGCGGTATTAACGGAGACTTTCTCGGCACCGCTTCGCAGAAGTTCGTCAATTTGGTCAACCGTCTGGATGCCGCCGCCTACGGTGAAAGGAATGAAGACGTTTTCAGCGACCTTTTCGACGAGCTCGACGATTGTTTTGCGAAAGCGAATGGTAGCGGTGATGTCCAAGAAGACCAGCTCATCGGCGCCCTCGTCGCTGTATCTTGCGCCGAGCTCGACAGGGTCACCGGCATCATGGAGGTTTAAGAAATGGACGCCCTTGACCACACGGTTGTCTTTAACATCAAGACAAGGAATGATTCTTTTTGTCAGCATCAGGTTGCTTTCCTTTGACAGATTTTAGAAAAGTTTTCGAGAACTTTTAGGCCAGTTTTGCCACTCTTTTCAGGGTGAAACTGGGTGCCATAAATACTGCCCTTCTGAACCGAAGCAGGTAAAGGGAAACCATAATCGGTATAGGCGATTTTGGCGTCGGTGTCGGTAACATCGGCGTAAAAAGAGTGTGCGAAATAGAAATGCTTTTCTTCCGGCAGGTGAGCGAACAAATCTATATCTTCGGGGAGCTTTACAAGGTTCCAGCCCATATGTGGGACTGTTTGCTCAGCGGGGATGGGGATGACGTCGCCTGCGACTAATCCGAGGCCATTGTGGCGGCCGTATTCAGCGCTGCGGTCGAAAAGCATCTGGTAGCCGACACAGATACCAAGCAGAGGTTTGCCGGATAAAGCGAGTTTTTTTATCAGCTCGGCCAGAGAGCCTAAAGCGCTGACAGCATATCCGAATGCCGCAACACCGGGTAAGACCAGGCCAGCGGCACTTTCAATATCCTCAGGGTTGCAACTCAATTTCGCTTCGCAGCCGATGTGGCGGAATGCGTTGCATACGCTTCTGACGTTTCCCACATTGTAATCAATAACAATCAGCATAAATACATTTAACTACATAACTGCCAGGACGTCAAATAAGAACAACTAATGAGGCAATTAAGCGGAATTGATTTGTGGAATAAAGCGTATTTTTTTATAATAAACAGAAATGAGGATAAATTCATTGCAGCATATTTTTACATCGGCTTTTGGTTTTATATTAGGCCGGTGGTGTTTTTACCGATTTACATAACTGAGCTTTCTGCGATTAAAGGGAATATGAATGTGCGGGATAGTAGCTTATCTGGGTAAAAAGAGCGCACAGCCAACCCTTATAGAGGGATTGAAGCGTCTGGAGTATCGTGGGTACGATTCGGCTGGCGTGGGATTGTTGGGCAGCGGCATGATAAAAGTGAAAAAATGCAGCGGCAGAATCAGCTCTCTGGAAGAGATATTAGATGAGCCCAACAGCAGCGAGACATTGGGTATCGGGCATACCCGTTGGGCTACCCACGGTGCGCCGACCAGCACCAATGCACATCCACATCTGGACTATACCGGCAAAATCGCAGTTGTTCATAACGGTATCATCGAAAACTACGGGACGCTAAAGACATGGCTGGAAAATGAAGGGGCTAAATTTGCGAGCGAAACCGATACCGAAGTGATAGCAAACCTGATTGGTTATTTCTATGCTAAAGGTGATAAAAGTCAAGGAGGAAAACAATCCAAGGGTCAGAACAGATTTGAATGGGCAGTTCAGCAGGCTCTCGGTGAATTGAGCGGCACGTATGGGCTGGCGATTGTGTGCTGCGATTTTCCGGATATGCTCATCGGAGCGAAAAAAGGCAGCCCTTTGATTTTAGGTGTGGGCGATAACGAATATATTCTGGCCTCGGATGCCGCAGCAATTGTGGAGCATACGAAGCAGGCAATATACCTTTCCGACAATGAAATGGTTACTGTCAGCTCAAAGGGATTTCATACGAAGACGCTTGATAACGTCACTGTGGCGAAAGAGCTGCAGGAAATTGAATTTTCGTTGGAGCAAATCGAGCTTGGCGGTTTCAAACATCATATGCTCAAAGAGATTTTTGAGCAGCCGAAAGCACTGAGCACGTGTATGGGCGGTCGAATTGATACCAAAAACAACAAAATTAAACTCGGCGGCATAGCCTCTCATCTACGCGACCTGACTCGCACCAAACGGCTTATCCTGACCGCCTGCGGGACTGCGTTCCACGCCGGTCTGGTTGGTGAGTTTTTGTTCGAGCAGCTGGCACGAATTCCGACAGAGACCGAATACGCCAGTGAATTTCGATATCGCAATCCAATCATCGAAGACGGGACGGTGGTTATAGCAATAAGCCAATCCGGTGAAACTATCGATACACTATCAGCGGTAGAGGAAGCCAAAGAACGAGGTGCAACGGTGCTCGGGGTCGTTAACGTTGTAGGTTCTTCGATTGCGAGGGCTACTGATTCGGGGATATACCTGCATGTCGGGCCAGAGATAGGAGTTGCCAGCACAAAGGCGTTTACCGCTCAAGTAGCGGTGCTGACGATGCTTGCTATTGAACTGGGCAGAAGAAAACATATTAGCAGCAGTGAGGCAGGTGCGTACATCGAGGAACTTTCCCAAATACCGGAGAAGATAAGCGGGATATTGAAACAGTCCGACAGCATTAAGGAGATTGCTTCAGCGAATATCGAGAAGGACAACTGGCTTTTCTTAGGGCGGGGTTTTAATTATCCAGTTGCACTCGAAGGGGCTTTGAAACTAAAGGAGATAAGCTATATACACGCTGAGGGCTTGCCTGCTGCGGAGATGAAGCACGGCCCGATTGCTTTAATTGCCGACGGTATGCCTGCGGTATTTATTGCGACGGCTGGGCCACAATATGACAAGATTATGGGCAATATAGAAGAGGTTCGGGCACGCGGCGGAAAAATTATTGTAGTTGCAACCGAAGGTGATGATAACATCAAGGAACACGCGGACCATTTAATTGCCATCCCAGATGCGCCGGAATTATTGCAGCCGATGCTGACCGTTGTTCCGCTGCAACTTCTGGCATATCACGCTGCGGTGTTGCGCGGGCACGATGTTGACAAACCTCGAAACCTCGCTAAAAGCGTTACGGTTGAGTAGTACTCCACAGGACACCTTACGACGCTAACAAACCAAGTTTGTAATAACCTTAAACGTTTTTTTCAGAATATCGTTCAACTGGTTTTTTGTTATGCTCAGAGGAGGAAAGAGGTAAATGACATTGTCTAAAGGGCGAAGGATGAGGTTTTCCCTGAGACCTTTTTGAAAAATCTGCTGGCCGATTCTTTCTCTGACGTCGAACAACTGTTTTGTCTTTTTGTCCCTGACTAATTCGATAGCTCCCACCATGCCTATATACCTTACATCACCGACAAAAGGTAACGGCCTGAATTTTTCGAGGGCGCTGTGAAATGCGGGGATAAGGGTCTTTACTTTTTGCAGTGTTTCTTCCTGCTCGAAGATTTCAAGACTTGCCAGTGCGGCGGCACAGCCGAGCGGATTTGCGGTATAGGTATGGCCGTGATAAAAGGTTTTGAACTTTTCGTAATCGTCGTAAAAAGCGTTATAGATTTTGTCGGTTGTCAAGGTTGCAGCGAAAGGCAGTGTTCCGGAAGTTATTCCCTTTGCGAGACAGATAAAGTCAGGCTGAACAGCAGCATGCTGGCAAGCAAACATTTTCCCTGTGCGGCCAAAGCCGGTGGCCACTTCATCGAGGATTAAGTGAACATTATATTTTTTGGCAAGTTCGACAGCCTGCTTTAGGTATTGGACGGGATAGACAATCATACCAGATGCTGCCAACAGGAGCGGCTCTAAAATAACAGCAGCTATTTTGTCTTTGTGCTTTTTTAAGGTGCTCTGCAACGGCTTTATGCAGTCGATATTGCAGGAGGTTCTTTGTTTGCCGAGCGGGCAGCGATAACAATAAGGCGTGGGAACCTTAAAGGAATCGAAACGCAAGGCATCAAACGCCCTGCTGAATACTGTATCTCCGCCGAGACTCATCGCACCAATAGTGTCGCCATGGTAAGCAAGGTCGAGAGAGAGAAATTTCGTTTTTGTTTTCCGGCCGATATTGCGCCAGTATTGAAAAGACATCTTGAGAGCGGACTCCACGGCGGTTGAGCCATCGTCGGAGAAGAAGACTTTGGTGAGGTTCTTGGGAGTGATAGAAACAAGCTTCTCGGCTAAAAGGATTGCAGGGGTATGAGTAAAACCAGCAAGCAAAGTATGGTCGAGAGAATTTAATTGCTTCTTAATTGCCGCTTTTATTTTCGGATGGTTATGGCCGTGAACATTACACCACCAACTGGATATTGTGTCGTAATAAAAGTTTCCTTTATTATCGTATAATTTGGCGCCCCTGGCCCTTTCTATCAGGATTGGAGGGCACTTCTGGCAATCCTTCATCTGGGTATAGGGATGCCAGATATGCTGCAAATCTTTTTTTATCCAGTCGGTCATCTTATTTTTCACTCTGCATAACTTCAATAATCCGGTCGGCGAGTTTCTCCAAAAGCTGCTTAGTATGATTGTAAGTCAGTGAGAATCTCAACCTCGCCTGGCCTGGCGGGACAGTAGGCGGTCTTATAGGAAGAACCCAAAACCTGCTTTGCTGAAGCTGGCGGCTGAGGCGGGCCGCTCTGTCGGTGTCCGCCACAACCAAGGGGACTATCTGAGACGAGCCCTTTACATCGAATCCTTCTCCGCTGAGCCGAGTGCGAAAATAATCAGCATTGACGAGCAGTGCCTTCCTGCGAAAGGGTTCATCTCTTACGATATTCAAGGCTTCAATGTCGGCTGCTATTACTGCCGGCGGTAGAGCTGTAGAGTAAATAAAGCTTCTGCAGGAATTTATGAGATACTGTTTTATTTTTTCTGAACAGGCAAGATAAGCACCGAAACTACCTAAAGCCTTGCTGAACGTTCCCATTATTAACTCTATGCGGTCGGAGACGCCCTGCTCTTCCACAACTCCGGCGCCATTCTGGCCAAAAATTCCCGTGGCGTGTGCCTCGTCAACCATAAGAAAGCAATTGTATTTTGCTTTAATATTTACAAACTCTTTTAAGGCAGGCTTGTCGCCGTCCATACTGAAAACGGTTTCGGTGACTATAAGGCGGTTTTTGAATTTGTGACTTTGGTTTTTCAGCAGAGATTCAAGATGGTCCAAATCATTATGGCCGAAACGAAAAAGCCTGGCACCGGACTGTTGCACTGCATCTATTATGCTGGCGTGACTTAATCTATCGCAAAAAACTGCATCAGCCTTGCTGTACAGTGCGCTTATTATCCCTACGTTGGCCTGATAGCCGGAATTGAAAACCAAAGCGCTTTCTTTGCCTTTGAATTCGGCGACTCTGTCTTCGAGCTGGTGGTGAATTTTTAGGTCCCCGCTTAATAAGCGTGACGCTGAGGCACTTGCACCGAGAGAGTCAACGGCCCTTTTAGAAGCTTCTTTGAGCTTTGGATGGCCTGAGAGAGCTAAATAATCATTGGATGAAAAATCGAACAGCTCGACGCCGCCATAATAAATTTTGCCGTCTTTGCGCAAATCGGCTGGTCTTAAGAGTCTGAGAAGACCATCCGCTTTCCTTCGCGCCAGAAAATTGTCTATTCTGTCCATACCCTCTTTATTTCTTTGATGAGTGCGTAATCAGCATCGAGACCCGCCCCCTTGACGGTCAGATATCCGCCTATAAGCATTCCATCGGCGCCAGCGATAAATGCTGTAAGCTGCGAATCTTTGAAAGTTGTCTCTCTGCCAGCGGCGATTTTGATAATTTTATCCTTCAATATAATTCGGAAAATACATATCGTTCTTACGGCATCGTCCAGTGATACGGGGTTGACGGATTCAAGAGGTGTCCCCTTAATCGGGATTAATATATTGACAGGGACTGAATCAACATTCAACTCTCTTAGAGTATAAGCCATATCAATTCTATCCTGCCAAGTCTCTCCCATTCCGATTATACCGCCGCTGCAAACCTCAAGGCCAACCTGTTTAGCGAAATTTATAGTATTGATTCTCTCGTCGAAGCTGTGTGTTGAAACAATGCTAGGGTAAAAATGCCGGGATGTTTCGATATTATGATGATAGAGCGAAAGTCCGGCCTTTTTGAGAAGCTGCAGCTGTGATTTTTCCATAGCACCCAGCGAAGCACACACAGCGATACCAACTCTGCCCTTTATCTCCGATATTGCCTGCGCAACTACATCTACTTCACTGTCGGCCAGTCGGTTTCCGCTGGTTACAATACCGAACTTTTCTGCACCAATAGCTTTGGCTTTTTGTGCGGCTTCGACTATTTCTTCTTTTTTCTTAAGCGGATAGGTCGATATATCTGCGCGATGCCTTGCCGACTGGGCGCAAAATTTGCAATCTTCACTGCAAAGGCCAGACCGAGCATTTAAGATGCTACACAGCTCCAGTTTATTACCTATGTACTCTTTTCTAACTTCATTGGCTCGGTAGATAAGCTCTTCCAAAGGTGCATTCAAGAATGTCTCTGTATTGTCTTTTGTAGCGGTGCTCATAATGGCTGGCCATTTTAGCATTGCAGCCCGATAATTTCCATTTTTTATGAGAGGATAACCAACAACAGAAGTGGATTTTCAGGAGGGGAATAGAAAAATCCCTACTCTTAAGTCAAAAACGATGGTTTCCAATCGGGGTGATAGGATTCGAACCTACGACTTCCTGCTCCCAAAGCAGGCGCTCTGGCCAAGCTGAGCTACACCCCGAAAGAACAGATATAATGCCCATCAGCCAACGCATTCTACATAAACCAGTTCATTGCTGCAATAAAATCGTATGCGGGGCTGGGAAATATTGATGTTTCTAACCTGCCTTCCAGAACCGGCTCGTGGCATTTTCACTGGAAAAAACGCTTGCATATTCACAACGGTTGAGATATAATTCTTTAGAGTGAGGGGTTTTTTGGTGAAAAAGAGGTAACAGGGCAAAAAGTTAGCTTAAAGGAGAATGAGTAATTATGGCTGGTATGTTCTATTCGTTAAAAGAAGTAGCCGAGAAGCTCAACAAAACAGAGCAAGAGGTAAAAGACATCGTCAAAAGTGGCAGGTTGCGTGAGTTTCGTGATGGCCCGAATTTGCTGTTTAAGGTCGATGAAGTTGAGGCGTTGATGTCCGATTCAAGTATTATGGCGGCGAAAGAGACTGCGGCTGAGGCGGAACAGCCGGTAGAAGAAGAGGAGATTACGCTGGCGCCGGAAACAACCGAAGGTCCGGTCACAGCAGGTGAGCTGGCCGATGCGGATACCGCCGTGGCCCGCGAAGGAATCGATGTCCTCG
>CAZTWR010000044.1:0-10633 GCA_964618055.1 uncultured Pirellulales bacterium
ATTGGTTGGCGGGTTCTGCAAACCTGCCAGAGCCCCGTGATACCTGGCCGAACAGAGAGTCGAGCATCTCGCCAAGATGGACACAATGTGTTCTCCGATTCGGGAGAAGGTCTTGGACCAGCAACGCTCATCTGACCAAGTAGCACATTAAAGAATTGAGGTATTTCGTCGATGTATGTGTCTCGCAAAAATCTGCCGACGGTGCTGAGTCGCGGGTCCTCTACCATCTTGAATTGTGGGCCATCAGCCTGGTTCAAGACTCTTAGTTTATCTTGTAGGTTATCAGCACCGACGAGCATAGTCCTGAATTTCAGACAGTTGAATGCTTTACCGTATAGTCCCTGTCGGGTATCCTTGAAGAATACCGGCCCACGAGAGGTTAGTTTTATAACTATGGCAATTATCGGGAAGACAGGGGCAAAGAGAATTAGTACTACTACAGCTGTAGCAATGTCAGCGATTCTCTTAGTGCATCTGGTGTAGGAATATCTCGGCCAAGTTCGGAAATTATTTGTGCAGGAATTTTTGTAAATGGCTCCAACATCTGTACTCGATATTATGCGACCTATTTTAATTCGCGCTGTCCGTTTTTGGTTCTGCCACGAACCAATAAGAACGCGGTTCTGGACAAAACTATTCTGAGGCACTGAAACACCAGACCCGACAATCGATGCCCTGATAACGGCTCCTTTTGCAATTTTAACATCGTTACCAATGATAGTTGGACCCACTATAATTGCATTTGGACCAATACTCACGTCTTGCCCAAACAATACTTTTCCAAATAATCTTGCACCGGGAGATATTTCGATGCCATCTCTATCCAGGATTTCCTTCTGATATTTATCGTTCGGATTGTGATGAATTCTTACCGAAGAGTTGAGCCTAGCTGCAAGAAAGCCAAGCAAACCCTCCTCTGTTCCTAAATCCGATACGGTGCCCCCAATATTAAGACTACGTACCGTTAGTGAATTTGAAAAACAGTTGTTGATGAACTTGGTAAAAGATAGAGGTAAAGTATCGTCAACCAAGAGCTTGTTGAGAATGTCAGTTTTCATAAAAAGGTGGTGCGGCCAATCATCAGGAATCGACGCTGGTTGGGCCAAATCATTGTAAAACTGTCGAAACCCGACGAGTTTGTTTTGAGAAGTAATCAGCACCTTTTCATGGCCGGCTTGCAATTGAGGCGATACATTAACTGCTACGACATCAGCATGGAGCTGAGCCAATGCCTCGTAAAGCCACTGATGATCTATTCGAGTAACAAATCTCCCATTTGAGATAATGAACCATGGTTCTGCTTTGAGCCAACTCGTGGCCCCTAAGGAGACCGGTACCTTGTCTTTGTAATATATTATATCTGACTTACCCTTTGTAGTTTGGCCAGCCCAGTCTTGCGGAATTGCTATTGTCTCGTTACTACTTCGAGGGTAAGAATTGCCGTGGGCTTCCAAGGACCTTTTATTGCGTCTGGGGTCACCGTTTAAGCAGCTAAAAGTAATACTCGCAAGAGGTTCGCTGCAAACGGCAAATCGAAGCAACTTGCCGGCATTATTTGGTAGAAGATTTCTATTTTGGCGTATAACAATCAAGTTCATACTTTGATTAAAAGCTGAGCTTTTCATAAACAGGCTTTTGTAGGATGCTTCTTGTCAGGATTTTGAACCTCAGGAGTTTTATCGTTTTCTTCTGCTGACAGCAGAAGCATGGTCTTGTCGTTTTTTCTGCGACTATTTTTGGCTGCAGCTATATCAGTATAGTAACTATAGCCATAACGGTAGTAACCGTGACTGAGGCGGACATTGCTTAAAACGGTGCCCAGCACCCTGACCTTTATTTGTGCCAGCCGCTCAAGTGTTTCTCTTAGATCCTGCTCTTCAGTATGGCCAGCAAAGCTGGTCAGGATGACTCCATCAGCTACCTTTGCCCACAGAAGTGCATCGGGAAAAGCCAGTACCGGAGGCGAGTCAATAATCACATGGTCGTATTTTGCGCTAATCAGGTTAACGTATTTGCTAACATCAGGCAATGAGAGCAACTCGACGCCGTCTGACACATTTCGAGAATCAGCGGTCAATACATCGAATCCTCCTGAGGGGACAGAATGAGAATAAACAACATTTTCAAAGTTTCTGCCCCAAAGTACGTCCTGCAGACCTCTTAAACCTTTAGGAAGATTCAATAGCCGACGGATATCAGGTTTTCTCAAATCACCATCTACCAACAAGACTTTTTTGCCCGCCTTGGCCAAACTTGTTGCGAGATTAATAGCAAATGTAGTTTTCCCCTCGCGAATCCCTGCACTTGTAATGACCAACTTGTTCGGAATCTTACCTCCGTTCAGCAACCCCAGATTGGCACGAATAGTTTGGTAGTCATTGGCTACTTGCTGGGGCAGTTTGGGCGTATCAATGTAATCTACACTGGTAGTAGTGCCGATTATTCGGACTCCGACACGCTTAGTGACATCATCAGGCGTACGAAGGCTGTAGTCTGCCTTATCCCTTAAAAATGCGAGAAGCATTCCACACGCCAAAGAACCGAATATAAGGGCTGCTGTGTATTTGATGCGTTTGTTCGGGACCGGGGCCACATTGGCATCGTAAGCAATGGAAATTCTTGCGGGTCGCTTCCGTTCCATTTCGAGTTCCTGGATACGCCGCCTGACTGTGTCATACAATTCTTTAGTGAGCTCTAACTGTTCTTGCTGGTCCTGGATGGCTAAGTGTTTACGACCAAGCTTAATGGTCTCGGTATTTTCCTTTGCCAGGACATCCTGTAAACGTTTTTCGTAATTGGTAATTTGTTCCAATTCCGCTTTTATATTTGCCAGTTGGTCTTCACGACTTTTTGCCAGTTCCTGGCTCATCATCTCATCAAAAGTTTTTCCCATCTCCTGACGTCTTTCCTCAAGGCGAGCCTTCAGCGCTTTTAAAAGCTCGGCTTTGCGTTGGAGTTCGGGGTTTGTGGGTGCCAAAATCTGTTTTGCAACAATGAGCCCCTGGTCCAGTTGGGTGATGTTGCTCGACAATACTTGTACCGTAGGGTTGCTGTTGACAAATTCGTAGCGCATTTTAAGCAGCTTGTCTGGCGAAATCCCTCGCTGGCCTATCTCTCCAAGCAATTGCTGTTGTGCTTCGAGTGTTATCTTACGTGTCTGAATCGTGGTAAGTTCTGCCTGGAGATTTGCGACACGCTGTAACATAATCTCCTGGCGATCGGTCAGAACCGTGGAACCGTACTCTTCGGCCATCTGGTAAATGGTTCGTCGTTGTCTTTCCAGCTTGTCAGCCAGGACCATGCGCTCATTTTCCAGGACGGTAAGCGTATGGTCTCCACCCTTTGTTTCTTTGGAAACTTCTATGGCCATGTATGCTTTGACAAAGGCATCAACTATTTGAGCAGCCTCTATTAAATTTCGACTTTTCATCGTTATCTTTATGAGTTCACTGTGGTGGTCGGTAGCTACAGTAATATCCCCATCTATTAATCCATTCCTTAACTTAGCAACAGGGTTAGCGGCATTTTCGAAAAACCTCAGATTTTTGTCCACGAGGTCATCCGCCACTCTTTGCAGAACCTGGTCACTCATAATTAGGTCAGCTTGGGTGTTCACAAAGTTTGTGTACATCGGTATTACACCCTCAGAGTCCTTGTCACCGAATAAAATACTTGGAATTATCGGTGCAACTCGGATTGCTGCAGTGGCAGCATGCATAGGTTTGATTAAAAGCCATATTGGTGGAATGCCAATTACGCACATTACTAAGAATGTAATTAACACTATATACCACCGCCTAAGAATAGGCACAATCAAACTGGGTGATGAATCTGCTGCGGGAGCAGCAGGTGCCTCAGGATAAATAAGATCTTGCACTAATTGTTGCTCATGACGTTTTTCTATCATGTTCATTTTTTTGCTTAACCTCCAATTAAAGTTAAAAACAACCGAGGGGATTACTTTCTTGCCAGTACAACTTGTTTTTCTGGGGGAATCGTTGTAATTTGTGTTAAGAACCAAAGCTCAAAAACAACTGCTGCGAGTGCTAAAGGCATCATTGCATAGCCACCAAAATCGTGGAATATTTTTTCCCAATATTCGCCGCTGAGCACTGTAAAAGCGACCGCTGTGATTGCTAATCGCACGGTGTTACACAGTAAAGCGATGGGCAGACTTGAAGCAAGGACGACCAGCTTTTCCCACCACACTCGTTTGACCAACAAAACAACCAAACCGCTAATCACAAAAAAGGCCGTGACCATTCTCAATCCGTTGCATGCCTCAGCTACTGCGACGGTAGCTTGGCCGATATGGATAATGTTGCCTTCTTGGACGACTTCGTAGCCTATCATTTCCAAGCAAAACACGGCTGACGAAGTGGCCCAACGCTGCAAAGGCAGTGCCACAGCGGCCTGAACTCGGTTGGGCCAGGGCAGCATTAGGCATAAGAACAATAATACCGTAGATACTTTCCGGAAAAGCTGCCAGCCAAACAAAAGCAGCACTAACGCAGCAATACTTAAAGCAATGGACAATCTTTCTGCTGAGCCGTACATAAAGAACAGTCCAAACAGCCTGATGCCCTGCGCCGCAACGAAGGCAAATATCCCACAAATACAAGGCCTTATACGGCATTGAGCAATATCGTGGCGTCTCGACCACAAGATGTAGATGGCCAGAAAAGGAACTAAAAGTCCAGAGGAGTATTCATCACTTCGCTGCCAAATATTCCAAAGGTCTATAATTCCAGGCCAGTACGACCAAAGAAAGGCAATTAGAACGACGCTGGCTGCAAACCAAGGAACAATATTTACCTTATGCGACCGTAACCAATTGGGCAACTTTCCATTTAACTGATCAAATTGTGGCTGCAGTGTGTGCGGCAATCTGCTTGTGTTATCTCTCACAACTTTTAAGGCACGGCTGACTGTACTTTCTAATATTCCTTTTGGTTTAAATGGTATGGCCTTTTCTTCCACAACTGTATTGGCTCGCACAGTCACGTGGTAGTCAATTAGGCATCTTTGAATTTCACAATTTGGACCCACCTTTGCGCCGTCCCATATCACACTATTTACTACAGCGCTGTTCTTGCCGATGTTAACATTGCGTCCGAGTATAGTTGGCCCGAAGATAACCGCACCTTCAGATATGCGAACGCCACCCATGATAGCGATCGGCCCGTAAATTCGAGCGCTTGGGTCGATTATGGTTTTGGCTGCCATCCATACGATTTGTGAATCCGTCCGCTTACAGGGTTTTAAACCATTGTCTACTTTTGGGGTATTTTCAAGGTAATTGGCAACAGCGTATAAGTATTCTTCGCGATTTCGAAAATTTCCAACGTGATGCGGTAATATTGCAGTATGAACGGTCTTCCCAGCGCGAAGCATCTCCGGAATTAAGCCTTCCTTGATGTCAAAGTAGCCTTCTTTTGGGATATGTTTCAAGATGCTGGTTTCGCAAATGTAGATTCCTGCTGCTTCTCCCGTCAGCTTGCTGTTTCCACGGGCTGGGTTGAATATCATGGTCAAATCAGACTGACCACCGTGGTGGGCGCTTATCAATGCATCGATTTTCGGGGGACATATTATACTGACAGGAAATACCAAAAGTAATGCGTCTTTTTTATCGCCAGCAGCATCCCGAATAGCTCCCGCACTACCGACAGGCAACTGTTCGTCCAAAAAATCCGTCTCCAAACGATTATCAGCGTGAATCGATTCTGCCAGCAACGTACCATCGCCATTGGAACAGATTGTCGCCTGTTTTATCCCTTGATTAGCTAAATGAACAAGCAGCCATTCGAGCACAGGTTTCCCCACTACCGGCCACAACGCCGTTGGCAGGCGTGTCACCATTGGGTGCCGCCCAAAGTCTTGGCTACCAGCAAGTATAATAGCTTTGATATTTTGCTTACTTGCGCAGTACTTACCCAATTTTGCTCTTGATAAAAGCTCCATCGACCTTTCTCCGGTATAATCGTTCTTCGGATGTGCCGATTTTGTGAAGAAACTCGGATATTCTCGCAGCGACAGCTTTAGCATTACTCTTCCTTTGCCGAGGAATAAATGATTTCAATTGCTCAATCTTTTTTGCCAACCCCTCTTCTTGATATGCCACTAATATATGGCCGAACTCCTCGAACTTCCTAGCAATCGCGAGCTGATGGTCATTGACAACTTCGCCATATTTTTTTAATCTTGGCATGACAAGCAATGGTTTTTCATTATTTAGGGCTATTGTTATTGTACCCACACCAGCGTGGCTAATTATACCTGATGCCTTCTTCAAGTGCTTATCAAACACCTTTTTCTCTAAGGAGACCACTGATTCAAAGTTGTGTGGTTTGTACGAAGTTTCTCCTATCTGGGCAAATATTTCTTCGCTAATCACGCCCTCATCAAAGGCATCATCTACAGCCTTAACTAGACGGTCGAATGGAAATTGTGTTCCAACGGTCAGGAAAATCATATCACTGCGCCTACATATTCAACGTTTTTATATCGCTGAGCAGATTCTGGCCATTGCACAAGGAAAAGATCAGCAATGTACCTGACCATCCTGCCTGACAGTGATATCCGCTCCACATTGGTGATGCTGTCAACCCAAATCACCTTTGCACCTATGATTTTACCTAAAAAACATACCATACAGCCTGCTGCTGCGCCCGTACTAATTACTACATCAGGTCTTTCTCTGAGCACTGCCTTAATACATCGCACTAATACCTTGATCACCCGTATCGGATGCTGCCGATTGCACTCCCCAACAATATAAACCTTACCGCGTTGTCGAAGCTTATCTCGCACGACCTCTGTTGTTGTTATGCAAAAAGTGCTATATCCGTTCCAGTTATCTACTATTTTGAGCAACTGAGAAATATGTCCTCCTGCTGATGCAGCTAAGCAAATTCGCAAGTTCTCCTTGCCTTTAATCATCAGTTTGATACCGGAAGGTAGTTGTTTCTCCCAAGAAGTTCCTCCAGCAATAGTTCTGCCTTGTGGTCCCACGTGGATGTCTGAACTTTTTTTCTTCGTTCGGCAACTCGCTTAGGATTGTCTTCTGCCAAAGCCTTTTTTATACAATCAGCAAATTCTTCCGGCGTTCGAGCTTCGTAAACCACATCGAGATATTTCTGAAGTTCCGGAAAAGGTGTACTTACCACAGGTTTGCCAAGTGCCAGATACTCCTTGAGCTTTATTGGATTGCATGCTTCTATCCAGCGGTTCTGCCGCCAGGGCATAATCGCTACGTCGAAACACTTTCCGTAATGTGGTATTTGCTCATACGGCTTCTGTCCCAACATCCGAACGTTCTTTTTTGTCGTCAGTCGAGAGCAGTCCGATGACGCCTTGCCTACAAAGGCAAAAGACATCTCCGGCAGCAAATTAACTACCCCTTCCACAAAATTAATATCCGATGTATGGTCGTCTATCCCGCCGAAAAACCCTACAATTGGCCTATTTATATCCCTTATGTCTGAGGGTATTTCCTTGGTATCTTCCGCAGTCGTGAACATCTCATAATCAACCCCGTGGTCCAGAAAAATCGCTTTTTTGCACTGATAATGCTCCTGCTCATATAAGGTTTCGCTTACAAACACTGTTAGGTCAGCATGAGCTTTTAACTTACTATCGTAGCGCCTGACAGTGTCACCATCTACGTTAGGATATTCTTCAAACCGGTCGGTCCGCTGATAAACCAGTTTTGCTTTTTTTATCTTAATACCCAAGTCACAAGCAGCGGGGCAGGCCACCCAGACTATCGGGCTACGCATCCCCAGCTTTCGCGCCACAAACCACAATTGCCATCGCAAAATTATCTCATTTGCTGGTCTCAACCAGCAAATATGATGCATCGGAAGCGAAAGTGGGCTGTATACCCAGAAACCCGCATCACTTTTCTGCAGCCCGCGAAAAATACTCTTAGCCTTGCGAATTAGCTTGTGCGTAAAGCTCTTGCCACCTGCGGTATTTCTCTTTAAGTTAGGCTTTTGCATCACAATCGAATTAACGTACAACGTAGTGCCCATTTTAGCAAACCGCCGCATCAACTGCATATCGATATGCCCACGGTTATGATACCACCAATCCTCACCGCCGAAACAAACCGTACCGTCGAATGCCGGCTTATTCATATAACCTGTTACTCTTATCACAATAGGCTTTTACAAACTACAGGATTTAACACAGAGGGAATTTGCTCCTCCCGTGAGTAATTTCCAGGCCCCGATAACGTATATTTTCATACGAAACCAACAGTATGTTCTCTCCCCGGCACTAACAAGAAATTTGACGAACCAAACAGGGATGCGAACGACAAAAAATATCAACATAAGGAAACAGGCCAGCTGGTATTCCAAGAAGGTACGATGTTTTCTAAAGAATTGCAAAATGCTGCCACGCAACTGTAATGCCATCTCAGGGGCTATCTGTTTGCTGCTTTGTCCTCCGAAATGAATGGTTTCAGCGTCAGGGGTAAACAGTATTTTCCAGCCCGCCTTTTTGATACGGTAACACCACTCTGTCTCTTCCCCATACATGAAAAACTGCTCATCCATCACTCCGACCTCTTCAACCACCTCGCGGCGCACGAGCATAAAGCAGCCGGTAACAACATCGACTTCTCTCTCATCGTCTCTGTCCCACCACGTCATCCGCTCGCGCCCAAAGAATCTGCTTTTGGGAAACAATTTATATAAGTAAGTTGTTGAGAGCAGCATATTCAAAGTCGATGGAAACATAAAACAAGTTGGCTGCAAGCTCTTGTCAGGATTCAGAACTCGACACCCAACGACGCCGCATTCAGGATGTGAATCTGAAAAGTCAACGGTTTTCATAACCGCATTGTCGAGTATAACTGTGTCGCTGTTTAAGAGCAGCACATACCGGCCCTTAGCAATAGCCAATCCTTGATTGTTGGCTATTGCAAATCCTCGATTTTGCGAATTCTCCAGTAAAACGACCTGTGGAAACTCTCGCTTAATCATTTTTACTGAGCCATCGGTCGAAGCGTTGTCTATCACAATTACTTCAAAATCCAAGCTGTTTGTTTGCTTATATATGGACTGTAAACAACCAGATAGAATGTCCCTCGTATTCCAGTTAACTATGACTATTGATACGTCCAATTAGTTATTCTTTCCGTTATTCAACAGCTCTGCTATATCCCACTTTTTACATACTATCCACTGAAGAGCCCAGCTTGGATTACGAAATAAGCTAAACTCGAAAGAGGAGCAATTTACTTTTGAGTTTTCTCAATAAGAAATATAGATGAAAAACCACTTTTCGTGGTAGAAGCTTAGGTATATATGTAGACAACGTTCTTTTGTAAATTTTTCTAAAGCGACTTTCTCCTTCAACCCTCTCTCCCAGTAATCCCGCTTCTCGCACAAGTTCAATAGCCTTTAACCTCTCTTCAGCACTGAATTCAGGTGTCTCGAAAATAATTCGCGGATTCATTTCTTCGAACTGAGTTACGTCGGGTTCAACGAGGAATTTGCCATTATCCTCAACATACTGCCAAAGACCTGTACCTGGAAAAGGAACCGCAGTTGCAAACATAGATTTTATACAGCCGCTTTCCTTGGCAAACTTAACAGACTGCTTAACCGTTTCTAAAGTCTCTCCGGGATTACCAATCATAAACTGGCCAATGACATCTATGCCAGCCGACCGTAGGACCTTGATGCCTGCGTCAATCTGTTCTATCGTTAGTTGTTTTTTCATCCTTTTAAGCATTTCCGGGTTAGCGGATTCAATGCCGATAGCTACATGTGAACACCCTGCTCGCCGCATTTTCCTGCTTACATCAGTGTTCACTATATCCGCTCTAAAGCCTCTAGCCCCCCAGGGGATATTAATTTTCTCTTCTATAATTTGATCACATATAGCATTAACCCTCTTAAGACTCATATTAAAACCATCATCATGAAACTCGAAAGGCCTGGGGCCAAATTTGTCTTCCAGCCACTTTACCTCCTTAACAATATTCTCCGGACTACGGGGTCTCCACTTCCTTGACCATATCTGCGAAGAAGCACAAAATACACATGCAAAGGGACAGCCCCTACTCGTAATCAGGGGAAGCCTTCCGGCATATCTTCGCATAGGAAATAAATCGAATGCAGGAAAGGGTAGCGTATCAAGGTTCTCTATCAGAACTCTGGAAGCGTTGACTACAACGTTTCCGTCTCTTCTAAAAATCAAACCATTTACTTTACTCAATACCTCGACATTAAAACGGTTCTCTGAGTTTTTAAGTAATCCCAGAAGTTCATAGAGAGTCAATTCGCCCTCACCATATATTGCAAAATCAATAAGAGATTCTTTCATAACGTCCTTCATCATAATAGATACATGCGGCCCTCCAAATATTACTGGCATATCCGGTTTTTTTGTCTTGAAAATCTTTGCTATTTCCACCGCTTCTCTATATGTCCTGCTGGTAACCGTAACGGCTGCTACGTCCCATTGCTCATCGAAAAAACTGTCAACTTCTTTGCGATTCATAACGGCGGTATCTAAAACTTTAATATCAATAGTGTCATCCTTGCTCAGAATATAAGACGCCAGATACCCTAAGCCAAGGGACATTTGGCTTTCCGTGGAGTGTTTGTTGGGATAT
>CAZTWR010000045.1:0-6819 GCA_964618055.1 uncultured Pirellulales bacterium
TTGCAGAAGCCAAAGGGATTGAGATAAGACTCTACGATGTAATCTACCGCATAACCGAAGACCTGCAAAAATCTATGGCTGGTCTGCTTAAGCCGGAGGAGAGAGAAGAGTCTATTGGCAGAGCTGCGGTAAGAACTATTTTTAAGATTTCGAGAGTCGGTACGGTGGCGGGCTGTTATATCAGTGACGGTATAGTAACCAAGAATGCCAAGGTTCGCCTGATACGTGATAATATCGTAATCAGAGACGACCTGAGTATAGAGTCTTTAAGGCATTTCAAAGATGATGTTCGCGAGGTCAAGGCGGGTCTGGAGTGCGGCATTAAGATAGCGAAATTCGATGATGTTAAGGTCGACGACGTTTTTGACTTTTATAAAATCGTTAAAGTAGCAAGAACCCTTTAATCGCATTTCGCGATTGGATGGTTTGCTTCACGATTTACGAGATACGAATTATCATGCCGACAAGAAGGCAGGAAAAGGTAGCTCGTGTGGTAAAAGAAGCGGTCAGTGACGCTATCGCCAACCATCTTAACGACCCACGTATTGAGGGGTTTGTGAGCGTTACGAGAGTTGATATGACCGCTGATTTGCGCAATGCGGATGTGTATCTGAGCATTTTTGGCAAGGATGAAGCCAGCCAGAACAAAACTTATGCGGCGATAACGCACGCAAAGAGCCGAATACAATCGCTGCTGGCGGGTAAGTTGCGGAGCAAATTCTGTCCTGTTTTGCGATTTCAGAGGGATGAGAAATTCAAGAAGACACTGGAAACTATGAAATTGATAGACGAGACCGTGAGTGAGCAGGAAAAGAAGGATTCGGTTGACGAGAAGTAAGAGCGGTTGTAAATTGGTAAGTCGCTGCTCAATTCGAGATGCGGTAGCAAATGCTACTCTGCGAAGTAGCTCCCTGCTCTGTGAAGCTACGCAGGGCGAAGCAGAGTCCAGCCTTTGCAGTCCGCTTCGGCGGAGTAGGCTCGCTACGTAGCACGAGCTACCAGAGGCGACAGAGGCTTTTATGAAAGACAGCAAAGAGTATTCGAAAAAAGTGCATAAGCTGCACCGCTCATTAAAACGTAAATATCCGAAGGTCCAAAGAGTTGTATACGAGAGAATAGTGGACGCTCTTGTCTATGCTATCATTAGCGCTGAATTGAGCGAGGCGGCGACTCAATCTGCGATTAAGAGACTTACGGATTACTTTGCTGACTGGAACGATTTACGTATTTCCCGAGCAGAAGAAATTGTTGAGGTGCTGGGAGCAGATACATCAATTGCCAGAGATATAGCCTCGGCACTTACAGCAGCTTTAAGGTCTGTATTCAACAAATATAATATGGTTAGTTTGCAGGCATTGTGTAAGATGAGCAAACGTCCGGCCAGAGCAGTTCTTGAGAAGATGGACGGTACCAACCGGTTTGTGGTCGATTACTGTATGCTTACGTCTTTAGAGGGACACGCAATCCCGCTTACAAAAAAGATGATAGAATATCTGAAAAACAACGAGTTAGTCCACCCTGACGCTGACGAGCAGGAGATAGAAGGCTTTTTGGCCAGGCAGATTTCGGCTGAAAATGCATACGAGTTTTACTCTCTTTTGCGGTGCGAGAGCGAGAGGGGCAGAAAGAAAGCCGTTCGTAAAAAAACAAAAGTGGAAGCGAAAACTAAAACCCAAAAGAGAAAAAAATAGGATAAACCCCGTTAGAAATTCTATCGGGTTAAAACAGCAAAAATAGGGAAGGACGATTATTTAAGATGTCAGAAAAGGTACTAAAATTAGGTATTCCCACGGGCAGCCTGCAAAAGGCGACGATTGAACTTTTCGGCAAAGCAGGGTTCAACATTGCCGATTCTGAAAGAAGTCTTCAGCCACGTATAGATGACGAGCAAATCCAACTGATTTGTCTGCGAGCTCAGGAGATGAGCAGATATGTCGCCGGAGGTGAGCTCGATGCCGGCATTACCGGCTATGACTGGATAATGGAAAACGAATCAGATGTGGCGGAGGTTGCTGAGCTTGCCTACAGCAAATCTACAAGCCAACCGGCCAGATGGGTACTGGCTGTTCCCGACGAATCGAAAGTAACTAAGCCGGGGGACCTGGAGGGAGGTATCATCGCAACCGAACTGGTTAACGTTACAAAAAAGTATTTCGAAGATAAAAATATCAACGTAAAGGTGGAATTTAGCTGGGGTGCCACCGAGGTAAAGGCCCGGCTGGTAGATGCAATAGTAGAACTTACCGAAACCGGCAAGACATTTGCGGCAAATAACCTGCGGATAATAGATACCGTAATAACCTCTACAACAAGATTTATCGCAAACAAGCAGGCCTGGCAGGATAATTTCAAACGGGAAAAGATAGAAAACATTGCCATTTTGCTTAATGCAGCAATCGATGCCCGCAACAGAGTTGGTTTGAAGATGAACGTAAAAAAGAACAACCTGGAGGAGGTTTTGAAGATATTGCCTGCAGAGAAAAGCCCGACTGTTTCGAGCTTAGCCGATTCGGATTATGTGGCGATAGAAGTGATTATCGAAGGTAAAGTTGAACGGTCGCTGGTTCCAGCTTTGAAACGGGCAGGAGCATCGGGGATAATCACTTATCCTCTCAATAAAGTCATCCATTGATAATTATTGTGCTGGTTCGTCAGGATTAGTATAATGTTGTTACTTCTTCTAAATAAAGCCGAATCGGGCCCATAAAAGAAGTAGTTCGGTTATTTTAAGTTAGCAGAGATTATCGAATATAAAGAAGGATATTATCAATGGTTTTGAATATGAATATGGTTTGGGGCTTCGGTTTCTCTCTGGTGGTGGGAGGCATTGTAGCATGGCTGATAATGGACAAATGGCTATACCCGCGGATAAAAGAAGAATTTATGAGGCCGGACATACTTTTAGTTGCTATCCTAGGTGCGATGGAAAGATTCATGTATACATCATCTATCATTCTAAATGTACCTTATTGGATTGCAATATGGCCTGCATTCAAAGCATTAACAAGATGGAGACATGCTGAGGGCGATAAGCCGCGTTTGTCTGTTAGGCTCGGAAATATGTATTGCATAGGAAATCTTTTGACAATTCTTTTTGGAGTGATTGGAGGGCTGATTTGCAAATATGGCTTTGACATAGAAAACTGGTGTATTTTATTCAAGTGAAATTAGTAATTTTGAGTGGAGGTAACTCATAAGGTGGACGAAACATGGATTGATAGTAAGCCAAAGTATAAGTATAAGGGAAGAATGTTCTCAGTTCGTGCGGGTGAAGTCTCTCTGGATGATTCGACCATTGCTGAAAGAGAAGTGGTCGAACATCCTGGCGGTGCAGCTATTATTCCAGTTATAGATGATTCAGTTATTCTAATCAAACAATTCCGTATTTCCATCGAGCGCGAAATCTTAGAGCTACCTGGAGGCCGATTGGGAGATAAAGAAGCTCCTGAATCTTGCGCCCATCGTGAGCTGGAAGAAGAGATAGGGTACCGCGCAGGACAAATGGTTCGGTTGGCATCATACTATTCCTCGGTGGGTTTTACGAACGAAAAAATGTACATATTCATAGCATTCCAGCTCCAGGAAACAAAACAGAAGCCCGAATGGGATGAGAGAATTCAGGTGGTGAAGATTCCTACTGGAGAAATAGAAAGTAAGTTGGCTAATAAGGAATTCGAGGATTCTAAAACCATTATTGGTCTACGAGAGTTGTTAGGATACCTTAAAAAACACCCAGAAATTGTTAAAGAAAGTAGCTCGGTTTGAGGTAATCAAACCTGGCATACTTTAAGGACTGATGTATATGACTTACTTTAGCAGTTTTTACCAAGTAGAAGTTCGGGAAAGCATCGCTAAAGAATTCACAAATTCAAAAGGCGAAGTTGATGATATGATGGCTGGGCTTCATGAAATCAGGGTGAGAACGGCAGAAAAAGAGTATAATTTAGAAGAATTAGAAGCAAAGATGGGGAAAACAGCGGAACTTCGCCTAACACAGCATGGTGGAAATGACGATTGCACAGCATGATTGTGTAGCAGCAGAATATTAGGACAGATTAGATGCACTTTGAATTTTGAAAGAAGGTGACTGATTATCGAAGGTAAAGTTGAACGGTCGCTGGTTCCGGCTTTGAAGCGTGCAGGAGCATCGGGCATAATCACATACCCTCTCAATAAGGTTATCCATTAATTTCGTATTTCGTTGTTCGTGATTCGGAGCACGATTCACAAGATATTATTAGTCAGTGTTGGGGGGATTTAGGTACTTGAATTCGAAGAAGAAGCCATCGGGTTTGCTGATGCCATAAAAAGCAGACAAGCCGAAATATTTACGCACAACATCGAATTCAGGTAAAAGGGCGAAATTACACAAATCAAACCCCATCTGCGGAAACATCAAAGGCGTATTCGGGTTCACTGGGGTAGTTGCACCTTTGGCCTTGCCGGCTTGCTTCATTGCCCACCAGAAGAATTCGCTCGATGCAACATTATCCTGTAAAGTGGCCAGCCCGACAACCGAAGGTATGGCCGATTTGGCGGATGTGAACCACTTTGCTGAGCCGACTGATAAAGCATCGGTGCTGCTCAAAGCCCGGATAACCCGCTCAATAGCAGGTTCGCTTGCGAAAATCAGATGAGTGTCAGTGATTGTAAAAGCCAATGTGGGCATTTGTGGAGCGTCTGATTCGGAAGGGGCTTGCATCGGTGTCATCCGTGGACGGAAAAACGGCAAGGCCGATGGGCTGAGCAGATAAATGGTGTGGCCCAAAAGTTCGCGTCTGGCGTCGGGGTTGTTCGCAGCTAAAAGTTTGCTGTGAAGAAGCGAAAGAGATTTCTCGAGGGCATCGCGGTTATTTACCGCCAAGGCAACAAGTGATTCTGTCGGCATTGAAGTGTTTGAGAAGGGTTTGTTTATGCTCTGAGAGAGTACAATTTGCGAGCCCAGGTGACTAATGACGTCCCTTTTCAATTGCACTCCCGGTTCGCCATCCGGACTATCCGGCAAATCCAGCGCATGCATCATAGCAGCATACTGGGGATTAAAACTGTAAAGAATGCTGTAGAGCTCATCATAGGCCTTTTTAATATTCAGATTAAAAAATGTTGCTGAATAGGCCGATGCAGGGATAAATCGAGGGGCTTTAAGAACAGCAGATTCGGTCTCGAGCATTTTGCAAATACCCTTTTTGGCGCCGTTAACTTTGAGAAATGCTTTGCCAGAACCGGAACTGCCCGAGCTTCTGCGGACGGCAACTGAGCAGCCGAGAGCAGCGATATTATCAAGGCCCAGCCTGGCTGACCATTGATGTGCTTTGCCGTCAGAATCTTTGGCGAGCATTGTTTTAATGATTTGTTTTATGTTGATGTAGAAATCGATGTCGTGATGAGGCCCGACGGCCTTCATAGTAGCGTTGTAGTCGGTGTCATCGGTCAATGCCGGGCTGCTGGCGCCTTTGATATGTGCGATGACAAATTTAAGAAGGTCAAGATTCGTAGTGGCTATAAAAGAGTCGTCAATAAAGCAGTGATTCAGCACTGAGGAGGCCTCGTCGATTGATATTTCAATACTGACACCGCGGTAATCCTCACTTCTTTTTTGATGTCCACCGTAGTCGATATTCTTTTCGAGCATTTTGCCTACCGCTTCTTTGATTTTATCGATTCCTTCGCCCCACTGAGTTATTATCACGACCAGCGGCTCGTTGAAATCCTTGCTCTGTTCATTAAGCACTAAAGCAGCAGCAACTCTGCCCTGTGGCAATACATCCGCATTGTAAATTGTCTTAAAAACATCGTTATCATCCAGCTTTTGGACTTTTTCGTGCCATTTTGCCCTGGCGTCATCGATAAAAGCAGCCATTGCCGGGTCTTTGTAAAGCTTGTAAAGGTTGGTTCCTTCAAATTGTGTTTTTAGCTGTTGAAAATCGTCGATATCTATCAAGAAGACAGTTTCAGAAGGGAGCAGCTTAGCTGTCTCGGGCAGTGTCTCAGCATGGGCAGAAGGAGCAAACAGGCTTAAGAGCAAAAGAGTAAAAGAGCAAAAGAGTATCAGCGCACAATTGAACTTGTGCCTTATGCACTTATTAGCTGTTCTCGTGGCGTGTTGTTTCACTTTTAGACCTTTCGATAATCTCGTATCCAGTTCCAGTTCGAGATGCGCTTCATTACTAACGAGGGACTGCTTTGTCTTTGACGTTATTGTGAGTCTGTCTGTCAAGGATTATCTCCGACAGAATTAAGGAATTTCGGCTTGGTCTTATTGCGTCTTCGGTCCGGCTGAATATATTTGAAGCCGGTGTTCGGATTGTCCTTGTCATATATGAAGGCGTCACGGTTCTCTATAAAATGCTTTACATAGTCGATTGGTATGGCAAAACCAAGTCCACCAAAGAAAATATATCCCATATTCGTGACGCCGATGACCTCACCAGCTAAATTAAATAACGGCCCGCCGGAATTACCTGGATTAATATCGGCATTTGTTTGGATATAAACAAGGCCCTCGAAAGCCCTGTTTATCGTGCTGATTACACCGTCGGTGACGGTTCGCTCCAGGCCGAGCGGATTGCCGATGGCGAAGACCTTTTCGCCTACTTTGATTCTATCGATGTCACCCAGGTATACGTATTTTACCTTTGTGTCCCCGAGGTCCTCGACTTTCAATAGTGCCAAGTCGACAAAAGGATTGATGGCTTCGATTTTGACCTTTTTGAATTTCTTTTTCTCGAAGCCGTTCCTTGCCTTTTGGAACATAGTAACCTCGATTTTTGTTTCTTTTTCTATTACGTGATAATTGGTTATGAGGTATCCTTCTTCATT
>CAZTWR010000045.1:6919-10532 GCA_964618055.1 uncultured Pirellulales bacterium
CGCGAGCTTATGAAGGTTTTTGTTCCTTCGGCGGCGGCCTTAACACTGATGCTGAGTCTTGGCAGTATTTTACGGCCCGTGCAGGAATACGGCGTAGGTCCTCGTCAGGTAGTCCATCTTATGGGTTATTTTCTGCCGATAACCCTGACGTTCGTATTGCCAATGGCTGCCTTATTTGCGGCGACTTTGGTTTACGGCCGATTTGCAAGTGATAACGAGCTTGATGCCTGCAAAGCAGGTGGAGTAAGTTTGCTGACACTAGTTTATCCGGGCCTTGCCCTTGCGATTATAGTGGCGATTGCAAATCTGATTTTGAGTTTCCACGTGATGCCGGTTTTCGTACGCCGCGCGGAAAAGTCGCTTAAGGCCGACGCAAAACATATACTTTTCCGCAATGTTCAGCGAAGGGGTTACTATAAGCTACCGCCGGACGGACGGTACCGAATCTACGCTGACCAGGCTAACCCGAGGAACAATACGCTTTCAGGTGTGGTCGTTACCGAGTCGAAAGGCTACGAAATAGAAAAGATTATCACTGCCGAAAGAGCAAGGGTAAACTTCGACCAACATGAGAGATTTAATGAGGTACAGATAACAGCATATAACACATACCAAATGGGTCTTGAAGACGAGGTGCCGTTCTCTGCGGAATGGGTGCCGCTGACGATGCCGTTCCCCTCGCTGCTGCGGGATGATATAAAGTTCAAGAATATCGATGAGATGAAGAAGATTCGCCTTGACCTGATGCGTTTTGACCCGATTGCAAAATTAGCTCGCGATACTTACGCACAATTTACCATGGAGTTGTTGGCAGAAGATATTGCCAAGAAGATATCCAGTGGCCTCGAAGGCGCTTCATCACCTTCAGGAACCGCCGAGGACGCCAACAATTTCTATAAGCTGCACAGCGGCGCGAAGTTAGTTAAGTTTACTGCAGGTCGATGCAATGTTCAAGACGAAGAAAAAGTGCAGTTATCCGATGGAGTTGTGGTGATCGAATACGATGCAGAGAGCAAAAAAGTTCTGCGTACTCTGCGATGCACAGGAGCTTCGCTGCATATCGAGGGTGATAAGTTTGCGCCAACTTTGACAATGGACCTCCGCAGCCCCACGTGGCGGCGAACGGACGGCTCGGAGGGTTTGGCCCAACGTGTCATCATTCGCGGCTTGATTCTCCCCGAGGCCGTAACAGATAAATTCGGAACTGCCGATGTTTTGGAAGCTGTCAGTCCGGCTTCGATTGCCTCAACACTGCAAAAAGAACCGAGCTTTAGACTGAAGAGTCTGCAAAACAAGCTTCAAAGAAAAATACAGGAGACTTTGGCTGAGATAAAGGCCGAGCTACATACCCGGCTGGTATTTGGAATAGGCTGTGTGACATTGATGATGATTGGCATCGGTTTGGGTATTATTTTAAAAGGTGGGCACCTGCTCAGCGCTTTTGGGGTAAGTTCGGCGCCTGCTGCGGTGCTGATAGTTTGCATAATGATGGGCAAAAATATTACCAAGAACCCTTATACACAGGTAAGTTCGGGTATAGTGTTGATGTGGGGGGCGCTGGTTCTTTTATCCGTGTTAGCTGTGATGATATATCGAAAGTTGCTGAAAAATTAAACTATATACGCGATGCGGTATGCGAGCAGAGTTCCCGCAAAGCGGGGTCCCAGATTGGTATGAAGATACTGGACAGGTATGTTGCAAAGAATTTTCTGATTGGCTACTGCATAGCCTTTTGCGTGCTGATAGGTTTGCGAATAATTATTGATTTGTTCGTGAACCTGGATGAATTTACCGAACACGCTGACCTCGGCGCCCTTGTGGTTATTGGAAACATATTAAGCTTTTACGGTCTGAACAGCATGCTTTACTTTCGTGATTTTGCCGGGATGATAACCGTCGTTGCGGCTGCGTTTTCGCTGGGCAAAATGATTCGCTCAAATGAATTAGTGACTGTGATGGCTTCAGGAGTTAGTTTGAAACGGGTGATAGTGCCGATAGTTCTTCTTGCATTTCTGCTAACGGGTCTGTTGATAATTGACCAGGAACTTTTAATACCACCGCTGGCCGACAAGCTTGTGCGCGGCCAGGACGCCCTTCCCGGCCAGGAAACCTACGATGTATGGTTTATCGGCGACGACAACGGCTCGTTAATCTGCTCCCAAAGATTCGACGTAAAAACATCAACGCTATACAAGCCGACTATCATCATACGCAGCAGGAAGGCGGAATCAGCCGCGTGGGAGGTAACCGGCCGGATATCAGCTGAAAAGGCGGTTTACAATTCTAAAACCAACAAATGGGACTTAATTAACGGGCAATTTACCGAAAAAGGCACCCTAATCGGCGCCCAGCCAATCACTTCCTACGCCAGTGACATTACCCCAAAGGACCTGCCTGTTATGCGCAGGTCCAGACATATAACACTGCTGAGCTCGCGGCAGTTATCTGTTCTTGCAGCCCAAAGAACAAGAATCAAAGACCTGGCTCAACTTTACAGCCAAAAGCACTTTCGTATCACAGACCCTATTATCAATCTGGTAATGCTTATGGTGTGCCTGCCAATTTTAGTCTGTCGTGACCCCAAGTCGAGCAAATCTGCCATTATGATTAGCTTTGGCACGACGGCAGCGTGTTTTGTCACGGTTTTTATCTGCAAAATGCTTGCCGTAGAGGCCGTCTTTGACAGAGTGATACCGGAGTTGTGGGCGTGGCTGCCGGTCTTTATCTTCGCACCCATCGCTTTTATCGAACTGGATTCAATGAAAACCTGAGTTTAGTGGACAGCCTCCGGCACCACTTCACGCTCTTATAACGTTCCTTTGACAAATTATCTCCACCATTACCAATCATTGAAAAATTCCCATTTGACACGGAACATCTCGTAGACGATAATCACCTTCGTCTTTCGATTTTGCTAAGGAGAACAATCACGATGGAAAAACAGGTTTCTAACCAAAAAGGTGTAATAATGCTTGAAAGAGGAGAAAGTCAATTCTGGGCTTATGATATGCACTGCGACAGCAAAAAGGACCTGATTCTGTTAGATAACGTCCAATTCATTTACGAATTATCTTTAGCCCAGCTGGAGTTAAAGGCATTAGGTGTTAACTTTGAAGTTACCAATAGTTTAAGGCAATTTAAGATATCTAATAACTCCTCCGAAATAACAGCGTTAATAAGAAAAAAAGCATCTTATTTTAAGACTGTCGATGGGAAATGTGCCGATTATTTCTACATAATCCAGAAAAACCGCACTCGCTCTGTAAACCAGTATTTAACTCATTGGATATATCCGTACAAAGGCAAATTTCATCCTCAGATGATACGAGCACTATTAAACATAATTGGATTGAAAGAAGGAAACACCGTTCTCGACCCATTTTCCGGAAGCGGAACTACGACGAGGAAACCTGAGAATGAATCCTAAGGAAAATTTAATAAACTACTTAAGAAAGTGGCATAACATCGAGAATATTAGGGGAAACGATGTAATAAGAGTTAATTCCAGCGCTGTTCTATATTTGAGGTATAACAAAAATTCCGGACCGACTCAAAACTTAAAAGGAAAATTCTGGTTTGGAGTTACTAAAACGGAATATGAAAAATACTCCAA
>CAZTWR010000046.1:0-10474 GCA_964618055.1 uncultured Pirellulales bacterium
CGCCAGGATTATGAGCCCTGTACCGCATCTGGTGCAGGGCTCGCCTTTTTTGGCCACAGAGGGGGGATAATTTTTTAGCCACAGAGCACCGAGGACACAGAGATTATTCAATGCAAAAATAAAACTGAAAAATGCAAAATTGCGAATAGTTAATATAAACTGAGGATTTAAGAAGAAATAAGTATGGTGTCCCCGGAATTCTTCACCCCCTTAAGGAACTACCATTCGTGACTGTCTCTAATTATTGAGGCATTTCTGCATATCCCGTGCCAAAACGGGCAGTCGCGTGAAGGAAAAATCTTGACAGCTCAGGCATATTTTTGTAAAATAAATTATCGGTATCGTACGGAGAAAAGTATGCTTTTTAGCCGCGTAAACGGGAAATGTCAGTTCAGATTGATCAATTACCTTCAGGGATGGCTCAAGCCGTTTATAATGAAAAACAATTAAAATAAATCGTATGAAAAGAGAGGCAGGTTATGAAAAGAACAGCATTAATCATTTCAGCTTTGTCATTAATAATCATTTCCACTGACGCATTCGCAGCCAAACTTGTCGAAATAAAAGTTATCGACAAAGACTACATTATGGTCTACTTCAAAGACGGGGATGTGAATTTTGTTGATGATGGCCTTGGGCCCTTAGCTTTTACAGGAGAGCATCAAACAGCCAATAATTATGCGGTATATTATGGCACCGCGCTAAACACGACAAACGCCGTCGCGGCTGCAAATTGGGTCATAAAATCAACTGCCGATGCGAATTATGGCACATCCGGTTTACATCCAACAAACTGCTACCGTAAATCAAGAATGAATGGTATGGCTGAAATGGACTGGGGGTCTGGTGACTGGAATTACGACTATACGATGGAACATTGGATTTTTCTGCAATTACCTTCTTCACTGTCGCAGTCAACCAGCTATACAATCGAAATCAATTCAAATACAAATTCCGACGTGCTCAGCCGGGCTCTAACTTATGATATATTCAACAGCCGCTCGGAAGCGATACACGTGAACCTTGTTGGATACCTGGCCAACGACAGCGTAAAAGCCGTCGATTTATTTATATATATGGGAAATGGAGGCGCGCGTAATTACTCGTCCTTTGTCGGTAAAAAGGCCTATATATACAATGTGAATACTTCTGCTACGCAGGAAGTCGGAGCAGTTTCTTTCTGGAAGGCAAGCGCGACAGAAATGATTCACTGGAACCTGACGGGCTCAGACGTCTGGAAGGCCGATTTCACCGGCTTTAATACCCCCGGGACATACCGCATTGCGATAGAAGGGGTGGGCTGCAGTGAGGATTTCGAGATAAGCAAGGATGTTTATTTCGAACCGTTCAGGGTAAGCACAATCGGCTATTTTTATATGCGTATCGGCCAGAACACCTATTACCCCGGAATGCCGGTTCCGCGAATGCCTCTTTATATTCCCTATGTATCACCGACAAGCACAAGGGTTTATATAACAACCATGTCACCCATTCATCCGGACTGGGGTACTTTTTCCAGCAGCGGCGACCCCTGGGACAAAAGAGATGAATGGGCCGCCTATTCAACAGGCAGACAGAACAACAATGCCTATGGCGGCCACTCCGATGCGGCGGACTGGGACCGCCACTTAGGTCATATCTCGAACATCTATGATATGCTGCTGCCGTTTATTCTTACCGACGGCAAACTGCCCGACGATGACCTCGGAATTGCCGAAAGCGGCAACGGCATACCTGATATTCTCGATGAAGCGAGAAACGAAGTCGATTTCTGGCTGCGATTACGTGACGGCGATGGTTACAGCCACGGTATTAATAACCCCAACGGCAGCAACGTTCTTTACCAGGCCGGAAACACCCCGATAGCGGCCTGGGCAAGCGCCGCAAACGCAGCAATGCTATCCAACTGTTTTATGCTCGCCGGACTTGATAGTTTAAGAGATACATACAGAGACGCTGCTATTACGGCCTACAATTACGCCTCGGCTCTGCCCGACCAGATGCTTAGTGCGACACAGAACGTCGGTGATGGAACAGTCAGGGGAAAAGACCTCAAAATGATGGCCGCGGCTTTTCTCTACAATGTGACCGGCAATACCGCTTACGAAGACATGGTGAATTCATTAAGCGATGCGACATCAGATACTTCAGAGATAGTCAATCCGAGCACCAAAAATCAGCTTTGGGCCTGTGCCGGCTATCTCAAAACCCAGCGAACTGTTCATTATCCGACATTATTTGGCAGGATGAAGAACTCCATTATTAATGAGGCAAAAAATAAGGAGGCGAATTATTCTAACTCCCGCCCGACTCGCAGGGCCTCTGACAATAACACGGGATGGTTTAAGACCGACCAGAACGTGCAGCGATGTATCGTCGCACACGCCGTCGCCACCAATCCTTCGGATATAGCGCTATTCGAAAATGCCATGGTCCTCGAGGCCGACTGGGGACTTGGACGTAATAACATGAATACCATTATTATGACCACCGCGACGACGCCCCTGGAAGACAAGCGCAGTATCAGAAATGCCTATACCACCGGCAGAGATGACGGCTCGCCCGGCGTTCATCCGGGCCATACTCCCTATTTGAATACTGAAGACTGGGCTTCTTCGGGTATGGTCGGCAACAGGCCCAGCGTCCTGGCTGCTATGTGTTATCCTGCTTATTCCGGCTGGCCGGCAGCGGAAGGTTATTTCGATACAAGATACGTTTGGGCCCATACGGAATTTACTCCTCAGCAGACTATGCGCGGCAAAATGGCCCTCTATGCCTATTTATATGGTTTATATAACATTACTGAACTTACTTTCGATTTCGATGGCTTGGCTATCTTTTGCGATTCCTGGTTAAAAGTCCCTGCCGATCCGGGCTACGATTCACGTGCAAACCTTTACGAAGATCCGTACGGCATAGTGGACTTATATGATTTTGCTGTCTTCGCCAATGTTTGGGAACAATAACAATTAGGGACAGTCACGAATGGCAGCCCTTATGGGCGAGAGTAGGTATCGCCCCGCCTTCGCCGTCTGGCTTCGGCGGGCAGGCAGGATCCTTCGACAAGCTCAGGACAAGTTTATGAAGGCCAGCAGTTGAAAGCTGCTGGCCTTTTCCTTTGCGCCCGGGATTGGATTCGATTCGAGATTTATACTATCCTAATTGCCGAGGTGTGAATTATAATCGTCACCGATGGTTTTCAAAACAGTTTATCACACTTTTTTGAAGGATGATAATTATGCGAAGAAGAGATTTTGTAGCGGGCGCAGCCTGGGGCTTGCCCGTTGTAGGGGCTTTTTTTGGTCGTAGTTCAGGCGCGTCCAAAGTAAATACCGCCAAACTTATCCGCGCCCCATTAATTGAGAAGGTAAAAATGGCGATGCTCTGTATGCAGCGTGCCTCGTGGGAGCAGGGCGTTGCTATGCAGGCAATGATGGAGTTGGGTGAGAAAGACCTCGTTGTTCTTATGGCCAGAGAGGCTGTCCTTCGTCACAATAGGGATGGCCGAGTTGCGATGCTCGGGTCAGAAATCGCCGTTACTGACCCCGGCTCCAACGGCGCTGGCATCCTCTACGCCTACAAAGTCACCGGCGACGAAAAACTCAAAGAAGCCGTTGATGCCTTGTATCGGTACTTAAAGAAGCGTGCCCCAAAAACCTCTGATGGCGTGATATATCACGTCATCTACGGACCAGAGATATGGAGCGATGCGATGTTTATGGCGCCTCCGTTTCTTGCCCTGATGGGTGATTACGACGAAGCCCTCAAGCAGGTCAATGGCTACAGGACATATTTATGGAACAAGGATAAGAAGCTCTTTTCGCATATATGGGACAATCGGAAAAAGCTGTTCAAGCGCGAAGACTGCTGGGGCGGAGGCAACGGATGGTCGGCTGCGGCTTTTGCCCAGATTATCGAAATCCTGCCGAAAGAAAGAGAGGCGGACCGGACAAAGCTCATCGGTTATGTAAAAGAGTTACTCGATGGCTGTATTTCTTATATGCGTTCCGATGGTTTGTTTCACGATGTCGTTGATAAGCCGGATACGTTTGTTGAAACTAATCTGTCGCAGATGCTTGCCTTTTCAATCTACAAGGGGGTCAAAGCCGGTTGGTTGGAAGATACCTACCTTAATGCTGCCGACAAAATGAGGGCTGCTGCCCATAGTAAAATCGACCAATATGGCCTTGTTCAGGATGCCTGCAGCTCACCAATTTTTGACCGTGCAGGAACGTCCACCGAGGCACAGGCCTTCTTTTTGCTGATGGAGGGAGCCTACTTGAAGTTGGCGGGCTGACGATTGGAGATAGCAGCCGGTGGCAGTCTCAAAGCGTGTTTACTTGAGAAAGAGAATTTGTTATATATTATTTCAAGCACCTACAAAAAGTGTTCATTAACTAAAAGGAGAAGGTAGCTATGCTGAAATATATTGGAAGAACTGTGTGGTTGGCTTTGAGCCTTATGATTCTGACTTTTGCCTCTTCCGCAGACGGTTATCAGAATTTCAAGGTCGCCGTTTATGCCCGGGCACAGGAAGTGCAGCATATGGCAGAGCCGAATTGGCTTGAGCCCCGCTGGGATGAAATATCGAGGCAGGTTAAGGTGGATAAGATTTATCTTGAGACTCATCGCAGTTTAGTTTTGGTCGATGGGGAAACAATCGCCAAGGCCCGTAAATTCTTCGAAGATAGGGGTATCGAAGTCGCTGGCGGTATCACCTATACTATCAATGAGAGCAACCGCTTTGAGACGTTCTGCTACAGCAATCCCGAACACCGCAAAAGGGTCAAGGAAATCGCCGAGTACACTGCTCGGCTGTTCGATGAAGTTATCTTAGATGACTTTTTCTTCACCAACTGCAAATGCGAATTGTGTATCAAAGCCAAGGGCGATAAAAGCTGGTCGCAATATCGGCTGGACTTGCTGAAGGAGGCATCGCAGGAACTCGTTGTCAAACCGGCCAAGGCAGTCAACCCGAAGGTGAAGATGGTTATTAAGTATCCTAACTGGTACGAACACTTCCAGGGCTGTGGTTATAATCTCGAAGCCGAGCCGAAAATATTTGATGGAATCTACACGGGCACGGAAACCAGAGACCCTGTTTATACCGACCAGCATCTCCAGCAATATGAGAGTTATTTGATAATGCGCTACTTCGAAAATATAAAGCCGGGCGGCAATGGCGGCGGCTGGGTTGATACCGGAGCAATCCGATATATGGACCGCTATGCAGAACAGCTGTGGCTTACCCTCTTCGCCAAGGCTCCTGAGATTGCGCTCTTCGATTTCCGCCAGATGTTGCAGCCTATCCCGCAGAAGCTCCGCGCCGACTGGCACGGCACGCAGACCAGCTTCGACTTCGACAAGATGCTTGAGCTCGTCGAGCAAGACGATGGAACGATGGTTAAACCGACCACGATGGCCCGACCCGCTGGATATGCCCTCGAACAAGTTGACAGCTTCCTCGGCAAACTCGGCAATCCCATCGGTGTTAAAAGCTACAAGCCTTATCATTCGACAGGAGAAGACTTTCTACAGAACTACATCGGCATGTGCGGTATCCCGATGGACCTCGTGCCCGAGTTTCCCACCGATGCGAATATGGTATTTCTGACCGAGTCTGCGAAGTTCGATAAGTCGATAGTGGATAAGATAAAGGGCCAGCTTGTTGCGGGCAAGGCTGTTATGATTACATCGGGCTTGCTTAAAGCTCTGCAGGGGAAGGGAATAGAAGACATCGTCGAGTTGCGATATACCGACAAAAAGGCACTAACGAAGCAGTTCTGGCACCGCCGGGGCTTCTGGGGCCGACACGGCACTGTTTATGAGTCCGAATCCGAGATACTCATCCCGCAGATAAAGTACCTGACCAACGATTCGTGGGAGGAAATCTGCTGTCTAACCAGCGGCGTGGGCTATCCCATTCTTCATTCGGCTGATTATGGCAACAGCCGGCTGTATGTTTTAACTGTTCCCGATAACTTCGGCGACCTATACAAATATCCCGCTGCGGTGCTTACACAAATAAGGGAAGTACTGACTCGAGATTTATATGTTCGGCTGAGTGGCCGCAGTCAGGTCGCTCTGTTTGTCTATGACAATGATACGTTTATTGTGGAGTCATTTCTGCACGAGCCGGTTGAAGTTAAAGTCATCCTCGACAAGCGATTCAGCAAGCTTCGTGATTTGTTGACCGACGAAGAACTGTCAGGGGAAGTACTTGCCAGTCAGCGCCGTTGGGGCGGGCAGGCCGGACCCGAGACGATTATCTTCGATGTAAAGCTCAAACCGCATTCTTTTCGTGTGTTTCAGTGTGAGTAATACAGTTGATTAAAGGCAATGTTCGCCATTTTAGGATTGTCTGAAAAGTCGACTGAATCTAAATATGTGGGTGGTAGCCTCAAAGTCTCTGGCTTTTGCACATTCGGCCAAGCGATTTATTTCAATTCAGGTGCGTAAATTCGTAAACAACGCTTGACCCCGGACATAATAGCCAAAGCATCCTCGCCTTTAGGTGTTGACTTTACTTTTCATATACGTTAAAATAGATAAAATTAGGTATCGGGTCTTCAAAACTATGAAAATATCTCTGTTTTCGCTGTTATTTGTTGTATTTTTGGCCAGTTTTGCGGCTGCTGCGCTATGCCCTAAAGGTGACCTTAATGGCGATTGCAAGGTCCATTGGGAGGATATTAGACTTTTCGCGGAGCAGTGGCTTGACCCAGGGGGCTGTTCGCATTCCGGCTGTGCCGACTTTGACGGCATCAATGGCATCAATATGGACGATTACGCCGTGCTTGCTACTGTCTGGGGACAGCGAGGCGTCACCCCACTTGTCATCAACGAGTTTATGGCTTCCAACAACAACGAAAGCGATATAAACGACCCGCAGGGCGATTACGACGACTGGGTCGAAATCTATAATTATGGTGATGTCAATGTCAATTTGGCCGGGTTTTATCTGACCGACGACTTGAGTGAACCGGACAAGTGGCGTATTCCCTATGGCTATGTGGCTGATACGACCGTTCCCGCCCATGGCTTTATTCTCTTCTGGGCTGACGGGGATACGGGGGATGGGCCGCTGCACGCCGATTTCAAGCTGAGTGCAGATGGCGAGGAAATCGGTCTGTTCGACATCGATGGCAATACCCCGATTGATACCATTGTCTTCGGCGAACAAGTTACTAATATTTCCTATGGTCGTTATCCCGACGCCAACGATGACTGGCGGTTTTTTGCTGTGCCAACTCCACTGGCGGACAACAACGGCTTCTACGCGGGTTTAGTCGAGGCGCCTGAGTTCAGTAAGGAGCGGGGCTTCTATGAGAGTAGTTTCGATGTCTCTATAGCCACGCCGACCAATGGTGCGGTTGTATACTACACGACAGACGGCAGCGAGCCAATCGTAAATGAGGTGAATTCACCGACCAGCTTACCATATACCGCTGCCATTCATATCGACTCGAACACCTGCCTGCGTTCGGCGGCAATCAAGGAAGGTGGCTGGATGCCATCGCCTTCAGTAACACATACGTATATATTCAATGCCCCTAATGAGGTTAAGGCGATGCCTGTAGTATCACTTGTCGGCGACGAATATGATACCTTATTTGAGCCTAATGGTATTATGGCCATCGTCGGCGGTTATTATAGCGGAGGAGTATGGCAATCAGATGGCCCAGACAGTTACAATAACCCTATGCAGCGAGGAAGAGCATACGAACGTCCCGTTTCTTTCGAAATCATAGACCCCTGCACTGATACCAGTCTGCAGGAAAATTGTGGTATCCGTGTTCATGGCAGCGACTATACCCGGCCTCGTTATACCCGCGGCGACGACTGGTCGACCTGCTGGATTGATTGGTGGCCCCAAACAAATACTAACAAGTTCAGCTTCAATCTATGGTTTCGCAGTAGCTATGGAGACAGCCGTCTCGAATATGATTTCTTCCCATTTATAGATATCGACCGTTTCAGAAGCATCGTCCTGCGAGCAGGTATGAACGACCGGTGCACCCCGTTCGTAAAAGATGAATGGGCCAGACGGTTGTTTTTGGAGATGGGAGGAGTCCAAGTCACCGGAACTTTCGCTAACCTCTATCTCAACGGCGAATACAAGGCATACTATAATCCCACCGCCCGTACCGATGAAGAATTCTTTCAGGAATGGTACAACACTGACAACGAGTTCGACGTCATTACCAATGGAGGACTTAGAGACGGCACCTGGGATGAATGGACCGCCCTGAGAAATTATGTATACAGCCACGACATGTTCTATAATGAGTATTATGACTATGTCGCCAGCAAGTTTGATATCCCGACGTTTATAGATTTCCTGATTCTCGAAATTCACATCGGCAACTTTGACTGGCCCGGCAACAACTGGGATCTGCATCGGGAAAGGTCAGAGGATGGTATATTCAGGTACAGCGTTTGGGATGCGGAGGGCCTTGCTGAAGCGTGGTATTTCGGTAGTAGCTGCGAAAATTGCGCCGACACAGCATTCGAGGATTTTCCCACTTGGGCAGGCACCAAAGGGCTGAACCATTATACCGACGACATATGCAAGCTTTATCGTGCCCTAAAGGCCAACCCTGAGTTTAGACAGCTTTTTGCCGACCATATCCACAGACATTTCCGCAATGGCGGCATACTAACCGAAGAGCATCTTTTGGCTAAATGGTGGGAAGTCTTCGCCGAGGTAAACGACGTCCTGCCGGAAACGGAACATTACCCTGTGAGGTTCGTACCGGACACCTTCATACCGGTCCGCGAGCCCTATGTAATGGCCGCCTTTGAAGAGAACGGCTTATTTAACCTTGACCTTGAGGCGCCGGTATTCTATATAAACGGCGGCTATCAGCACGGCGGCTACATTTCCGCCGGTGATACGCTCACTATTATCGACCCCTGCAGCGCAGGCACTATCTATTACACATTAGACGGCAACGACCCTCGGCTGCCTGCCGGTGGTGGCACTGGACCGTCAACAACCGTGCTCGTGCTTGAGGATGCAGCCAAGAAGGTGCTGGTTCCAACAGGTAATATCGGCACGAGCTGGCGAGGTGGCAGCGAGCCATACGATGATTCGAGCTGGACAAGCGGTACGGGCGGCGTCGGATATGAGAGGAGCTCAGGGTATGAAAGCTACATTGATATCGACGTCGAAGCGGATATGTACGGCAACAACGCCACCTGTTATATCCGCATCCCATTTACCGTTGATGGCGGCGAACTGCCAGACTACACCAGTCTGGAACTAAGGATGCGCTATGACGATGGCTTCGTTGCCTATATCAATGGTGCAGAAGTCCACCGAGTCAATTTCAGCGGCACGCCGGCGTGGGACTCTTCGGCCAGCGGGTCGCATGAAGCATCCGCCTCCTGGGATTCTTATGATATTTCAGACCATATCGGCGAACTGCAGGCCGGCAGCAATATCCTAGCCATCCATGGTCTGAATTACTCTGCAACCAGTTCAGATTTTCTGATATGTGCTGAGTTAGAAGCCGAAAGTGGCGGTACTGGGGGGGAGGAACCAAATGTCTCACCCAGTGCGATTGAGTATGCCGGACTCGTCAGCCTTAACAGGAGCACTCACGTTAAGTCACGTGTATTAAGTGACTCTAACGAATGGAGCGCTCTCAATGAAGCGGTCTATGCTCTGCCTGAAGTGGTGAATAGCGTGCGTATTACAGAGCTTATGTATAACCCGATGGATACGGGCAAGCCCAACGATGAGGATACTGAGTATCTCGAGTTGAAGAATATCAGCGGGTCTTCAATTAACCTGAATCTGGTCAAATTCGATGATGGTATTGACTTTACCTTCGGTCCGGTCGAACTGGCGGCAGGCGGACACGTCCTGGTCGTCAAGGATACAACCGCCTTTGAAGCCAAGCACGGCACAGGTCACAATATTGCCGGAGACTACACTGGCTCGCTGAACAACGGCGGCGAAAGAATAAGACTTGAAGATGCGACGGGCACAACCATTCTGGACTTTGATTATGGCGACGACTGGAGGGCTATCACCGACGGGGACGGCTATTCACTGACCATAATAAATCCTGCCAATCCAGATGTTAACAGCTGGGGTGAGAAAGACAGTTGGCGAGCGAGCGCGTATATAAATGGCTCGCCCGGCACCGACGATAGCGGCATTGTTCCCAATCCGGGTGCTATCGTGATTAATGAAGTGATGACGCATTCGCACGGTGGCACTCCCGACTGGATTGAATTATACAATAGCACGGCCAGTCCGGTTAACATAGGCGGCTGGTACCTCAGCGACAGTGATAGCAACCTGATGAAATATGAGATTGCCTCCGGCACAATAATCGGGTCAGGTCAATATTTGGTTTTCTATGAAGATACTAATTTTGGTGAATCGGCTACCGACCCAGGCAGGCATATACCATTTGCACTAAGCGAAAACGGAGAGATGGTCTGTCTGACCTCGGCGCTG
>CAZTWR010000047.1:0-10369 GCA_964618055.1 uncultured Pirellulales bacterium
CCTGTTCGATAAATATGAATCGGTGATACTGACCAGCGCGACTTTGAGCAGCGGACCGGAGTCAGACAGAAGCGGATTTGAGTTCTTCACCGGCCGCATTGGGCTGGATGATTTTAGGACGCTTAAACTTGGCTCGCCATTCGATTACTCTAAGCAAGTTACTCTATATATCGAAAAGGACCTTCCGGACCCCAACGAACCGGCTTTTGTTGAGCTTGCAGCCCGGGCCGTGAACAAATACATACGAAAAACACAGGGTAGAGCTTTTGTCCTTTTTACCAGCTATGAGATGCTTGAAGCAATCGCTCAGAAATGCGCCGGCTGGTTTGTTGAAAATGGTATCCAGTTGCTCCAGCAGGGTGCAGGATTTGACAGAACTACTCTTTTGAAGCGTTTTAAGTCTGAGGACAGCAGTGTTTTGTTTGGTACTGACAGTTTCTGGCAGGGTGTTGATGTGCCGGGCCGGGCGCTTAGCAATGTGATTATCGCTCGGCTGCCCTTTGCCGTGCCTGACCAGCCGTTAATTGCCGGACGACTTGAGCAGATAAAGCAGCAGGGGGGTAATCCTTTTTATGACTATCAGTTGCCTTCTGCAATTCTCAAGTTCAAGCAGGGCTTCGGACGGCTGATTCGAAGCAAGACCGATACCGGTATAGTCGTTATCTTGGATAGTAGGATAGTCAACAAACCTTATGGCCAAAAATTCCTCGCCGCAATACCAAAGTGCAGAACCGAAATTGTTGCTGCAAAGAAGTAAATTACATATCCAGCCACCAAGTACTGCCTTTGGAGCAAAAAATTTTTTCGATTTTCGTATTTTAATGGAAATGAGCAGTCTGAATGTTAGCCCCTTGCAGCCAATCGCTTCCTGCGGGACTTATTGGTAGCTTTATCGGCACATTCTTTGCACCATGCCGCCAATCCGTCTTTGTGGCGGCGCTTTTTGTAAAACTTACTTTCTGCCTTCCACTTTTTGCATTTGCTGCACCGCTTCTCTTTCACACCGCCGACAACCCGATGGCGTTCCTCATATTTGTGGTATCTTTTTGGTTCTCTTCCCTCTCTTTCGCAGCGCTCTCGGTAATATCGGTTGTTGCACTTTTTGCACCAGTATCTCAACCCATCTTTGGATTTGCCGTCTTTACCGAATTCACTCTCGTCTTTCCACTTTTTGCATTTAGTGCATTGCTTCATTTTTACTATCTTTCTATTCTCCTTTTTCAATAAATATTAGTCTATCTTATAGAATACCAAAAGGCAAATATTTACAGTATTTACTTTCTTTTTCCTTGCTTTTTTTACCTGAAAGCTCTATAATTATTTTTTATGGAGTTGCTTGGAGATAGAGGGTGCCGGGACGCAAGAACTAATATCCTTATCTGTCTGTCTGCTCTTACCAACTCCTTGCACAGGGAAGTTAAATGACCGATGGGAAAAAGCAAATTCACAGAATAAGCAAGGCTGTAGAAGGGCAAAAGATGAAACATTTTGTATTTTTGCTTGTAGTGCTCTGGGCTTGTTGTGCTTTTGGGGCTACAAAATACGTCGCAACAGATGGCAATGACGCTGATACAGGCGATATAGGAGACCCTTGGAAAACATTGCAGCACGCAGTTGATACTTGTAATGATGGTGATACCGTTAAAGTTTACGCTGGCAATTACAATGAGCCAGCCAACAATCGCCTTGAACTAAATCGTGCCATTACTTTAACCTTCGAGTCAGAATCAGGTAACAACGATGTCAATGTAATACCGTCACATACGACCAGTATTCTTTATGTCCAGGCCGCGGGGACATATACATTCAGCAATATGACATTTAGGCCATCAGGGGCAAGCTGCACCTATCTTTTCAGTGGTGGCAATACAAGCGATTACTCGGCCACGTTTAACGATTGTATATTTGATATGAATGGATTATTAGGAACAAGTCTTTACACGGGCACTGGAACGGGAGAAGTTCTTACTTATAATAATTGCGATATCATAGTGGATAATTCTTCTGCTTATGGTTCTGCTCGGCTACGTACTATCGGCACGGTTGAATATAACGATTGTAATTTTATACAAATTGGCGGTTTAGCAGACTTTGTGCTTTTTTGGACGGGTGATAGCAATACGTTAACGGTTAAAAATTCTAATTTTAATGCTCCGTCTGCTACAATAGTTGGCATTGCAATTGGAGCCACATATGACTCGCTTGACCATTTGATAATTACAGGCAATACAGTTACAGATTGCGGGAAACTTATTTACATTGGCGACGAGGATGTTCGCTTCGCTAACATTTCTAATAACACTATTACGTCTACCGGAGTTGGAATGGTCTTTAGTGTCGGAAAACATAGCGGGACTGGCACGAATACGCTCTCTGGATTTGTTATCAAGAACAACATACTTACGAAAAATGCTACCGATGGTGATTGTATGCTGCTGGGGACGAATTGTTACGGTGCGGAGGTATCGCATAATATCTTCACATCTACTGACCCCAATGGTTATGGGATTGTGGTCAAAGGCAAGTATAACAACATTCATCACAATATCTGTAAAAGTACCGACCCGCTTTACCTTTATGATAACGCCCAATACAACAAAGTTCAATATAACACCACTTATGCCACAGCTCAATCTGCTTTTGCTTGGGGATGGCCAGGTGAGGAAAATACACAAATAAACAATGTAATTACGAACAATATCTTCGATGCTTCCGGTGGTGGGACATGGGCGATGAAAGACCTTTTAAAGAATCATTTTGACAATTATATCGACTATAACTGCTACAAAGCGGGCAGGTATGGTACGGTAAAATTAGATGGCACAAAATACAACACTATATCTACCCTGCAGGCTAAGTGGGCAACCTGGTCGGATGTTTGGCCCGAGAATGATGCTCACAGTATTATTGCAGACCCACAGTTTCTTGACCCAGCAAGCGGTGATTTTAGACTTAAACCTGGTTCACCATGTCTAAATGCTGGCGAGCCGACCCCTGGTAATGGTCATACAGATATGGGGGCTTGGCAGGCGATAGGCCGTAGCGAACTACTGCTGCCTAATTGTACACGGTCGTTGGAGATGGACTTTAACGGCGACTGCAAAATTGACTTTCAGGATTTCGCTTTATTTTCTCTGGGTTGGCTCGAATGCAACCTTGACCCGCCGGAAGCCTGCTGGGAATAACCAAACCAGCCAAGCACAGAGAGGTTAAATGGCTAACAGTAAAAAACAAGTTCACAGAGTAAGCAAGGCCGTAGAAGGACAAAACATCAGGTGTCTCGTGTTTTTACTTGTACTGGTCTGGACTTATTGTGCTTTTGGGGCTACAAAATACGTCGCAACAGATGGCAATGACGCTGATACAGGCGATATAGATGACCCCTGGCTCACTATTGAATATGCTATCAGCCAGATAGGCGATGGTGATACAATCAAAGTGGCGGCGGGAACATATAAGGAAACTGGCTCTAATCAAATAACGATTGACAGAGCTATCACTGCAACAATTGAGTCTCAATCTGGTGATAATGATGTATGGGTTAAGCCAAACGGCACAAGCCAAATAATTCAGGTTACTGCTGCTGGAACTTTTACCTTCAACAATATTAACTTTATGCCTCTTGGTGCAACCTGCTCCAGACTTTTCGACCCTGGCACAATAGATAATTATTCCGTAACTTTCGATACCTGTCAATTCGATATGAACGGTGTAGCCGGTTCGATATGTGATACGGGAGATGGGACTGGACAGTCTTTAACTTTCACCGATTGCACAATAACTGCCGATAATGTAACGTCAAATGCTGCCTTTGTTATTTACAACTTTACCCTATTCGAATTAAACGGCTGTACTATCACGCAGGACGGCAGCAGTTTGGCCGTAGTTAAATGGATTTCTGGCTATTCTGGGACTACAATGAAAATCGTAGATTGCACGATAAATAACGTTACTGGAAGTCTTATAATTCATCTTGGTGCTGCAGGAGCAACGGATGCAATCGAACACCTGATAGTTACGGGCAATACAATCACAGAAGGCAGGCTTATTCATATCGTCGATGAAGATGTTCGCTTCGTTAATATCTCCAATAATACTATCACATCGACGGGAGTTGGTACGGTTTTTAATATTGGATTAGATAGCGGGACTGGCACGAATACGCTTTCTGGCTTTGTTGTAAAAAACAATACAATAACAAAAGATGCATTTTCCGGCCATTGTATTTTGTTGGGCACAAATTGCGAAGGCGCAGAGGTTTCACACAACACCTTCATATCTACCGACACTGGCGATTGGGGGTTTGTGATAAAAGGCAATTATAACAATGCCCACCATAATTTTATCAAAAGTTCCAACTGCGCATATCTATATGGTGCTCAATACAACAAGGTTCAATACAATAGCTGCTATACCATAGGTGGTTGTACCTGTTATTGGGCTACTTCAGGCACAACTACCTCGAAAGGGAATATTATTACAAATAACATCTTTGATGGTTCTGGTGGAGCGGATTATGCAATATGCGACAGTGACGATGGCCATTGCGATAATTACATTGACTACAATTGTTATGTGGCAGGCAGTCGTGGAGTGGCAAAGTTAGATGGCACAAAACACAGCACTATATCTGCCTTACAGGCTAAGTGGGCAACGTGGTCGGATGTTTGGCCGTTAAACGATGCACATAGCATTATTGCGGACCCGCAGTTCCTTGACACAGCAAGTGGTGATTTTAGGCTTAAACCTGGTTCACCATGTCTAAATGCTGGTGAGCCGACCGCTGCTAATGGTTATACAGATATAGGGGCTTGGCAGGCAATAGGCCGTAGCAAACTACTGCTGCCTAATTGCACACGGTCGTTGGAGATGGACTTTAACGGCGACTGCAAAATTGACTTTCAGGATTTCGCTTTATTCTCTCTGGGTTGGCTCGAATGCAACCTTGACCCACCAGAATTGTGTTGGGAATAGTTCGAACCCTCCACGTTTTTACTGCTTAGCTTCGGTGCGGTGATGTTGAAAACAAAACGCAGTTAAAGGAGTTCCTCATAGCAGGGCCAAAACTTCGCCAAGTTTGGCCGTGGCCAGACATATGCAAGTATCCCCTGCCCCGTAGTACATCCATAGCTCGTCTCCCCGAACCAAAAGCCCGGTTGGAAACACAACGTTAGGTGTCAAACCAGACAGCTCGTATGGCGCCTCGGCTTGGAATATCCAGTTGCGTGAACGAGCAATAGCCTTGTGGGGTCTGTCCTTTTCCAACAAAGCCACACCAGCACGGTAAACCAACTGACTGCTGTATGCCTTAACACCGTGGTATATCAGCAGCCAGCCTTCTTCCGTAAGAATGGGTGGAGGCCCTGCACCGACCTTAGCACCGTCCCAAGCGGCGCCGCCAAGCTCAGGCAGCACACAGTGTGGCTCACCCCAATGCACTAAGTCAGGCGAATAGGCCGACCAGATGTGTTCCATGCCACCAGCGTCCGGCCGGTGGAGTACTGCCCAACGACCGCCAAATTTTTGTGGGAATAGCACCGCATCTTTGTTATTCGGAGAGAAGAGCAGTCCAATTCGCTTAGCCTGAACAAGGTCTTCGGTACAGGCCAAAGCCACCGCAGCACCATTGGGCGAGTAGGCAGTATAGGTGATATACCAGCGGTCTTCTTCTGATAGGTATACGATTCGTGGGTCTTCGCAGCCCCACTGTTCGTACCGGCAGTTTTCCTCACCGTAGCGAAGTATTGGCTCTGCCTCGATCTTCCAGTCAGTCACCCCGTTCTTGCTGCGCGCTATATGGATATTTGAGTACCCCGCGTGGTCTTCAACCCGGAGTAGCAGCACAACCTCATCGCCCTGCTCAGTCGCACCGGGGTTTAAGACGGCTGCCGCCGGAAAGGGCATGTCCAACGGCGAAATTATAGGGTTATGTGGCGACCGCTCGAAAAGTCTTGTCTTCATGAGGACACCTTCAAACATTAACAGCTTTAGCTTTCATTTTATGTTTTTGTTACATTAGAACATATAAATATACCACCAGGCGCAAATATTTGCAACGCCTGCCTGTTTAATATACAACCCCTGAATTCCGTCTGCCTACACTGTTTTTATGAAGTCTCCTAACCCAGTATGCCTTTGCTGCTTGACTCTGTCCCTACTATGCCGTAAAATCTCTGACCGAAAGCCAGCGTTTATCCGGCCTTCGCAGCCGCTTCCACCCTCCGTAGCAAGGCTACTGCGGAGGACGGGTCGGCGGAGTAGGCTCGCAACGAGGTAAAGTATGCAGATGAAATTATGGTTTCTCGGTGCCGCTCAGAACGTTACCGGTTCCCGGCACATGCTCGAAGCTAACGGCGTCCACCTTCTTATAGACTGCGGCCTTTATCAGGAACGACACTTCAGAAAAAGAAACTGGGACCCTTTTCCCATACCACCTGACAGTATTGACGCTGTCCTTTTAACTCATGCCCATCTCGACCATTGTGGTTTATTACCGAAACTTGTTAAGGAAGGTTTCAAAGGCAGGATATATTGTAACCCTGCTACTGCGGAGATTGCACAGATTATTCTTTTGGATTCAGCTAAGATACAGGAGGAGGACGCAGAGCACAAACGCAAAAGGCACAAAAGGCAGCGCCGAAAAGGGCCATATCCGGTTGTCCCCCTTTATACTACCGAGGACGCCCAGGCCTGTTTTCCGCTCTTCTCACCGGTCAATTACAGACAGGCCGTACCTCTCGGCGATGGCGTCGAAGCCACTTTCTACGATGCAGGACACGTACTCGGCTCTTCAATAATAAGGGCCAAAGTACGCCAGAATAACCAGGAAAGGATTATTTTATTTTCTGGTGACATTGGCAGACCGGACAGACCTATAGTATGCGACCCGACTGTTTTTGACACCGCTGACTATGTCCTCATTGAGTCCACCTATGGCGACAGAGTCCACGACGACACCAAGGACGTAAAAAAAATGATTGGTAACGTCATAAACTCGACGAAGAAAGCCGGCGGAAACATTATCATCCCCAGCTTCGCACTCGAACGCTCTCAGGAGGTCTTGTATTACATAAACGAGTTACTGCTCGAAAAAGCAATACCGAGTATGAGGATTTTCTTGGATAGCCCGATGGCTTCGAGGATTACAAAGGTTTTTCGCAATCACCCCGAGTTGTTTGACGAGCAAATGGCTCAATTTATCAGAAATCTGAAATCACCCTTTAATTTGCCGCAACTGCAAATGGCTGGAAAAGCTGATGAGTCAAAGGCAATTAACAATATAAAAGAAACGGTTATGGTCATAGCTGGCTCCGGTATGTGTACTGGCGGCAGAATAAAATATCACTTGGTCAACAATATCACAAGGCCGCAAAGCACCATAATGTTTGTGGGCTATCAGGCCGTCGGCACCCTCGGCAGACAAATCGTCGATGGTGCAAAAGAGGTTCGAATACTTGGCCACCAGTATCAGGTCAAAGCCAATGTCGTCCGAATACACGGCTTTTCAGCACATGCAGACAGAAATGAACTGCTTGCCTGGTTGAAGGAACTGCAAGCGCCTCCTCGAATGGTTTTTGTCGTCCATGGTGAGACCGAAAGCGCACTTAGTTTCGGCGATTACCTCAGAGAGCAAACCGGCTGGGATGTATCTGTCCCGGCTTACCAGGATGAGGTTGTCCTGAAATAGCGATGCGGTGTATGAAAAAAAACACAATACAATGTTGACAAAGGAGATTCGAAAATGAAAAAGAATGTCGGGAAAAAAGTGGTATGGGGGGCCGTTTGCGCCTCTGCTGTGGTCTTTGCTTCGATAGCGTATTCGCATTGTCAGATACCCTGCGGAATTTACAACGACCCGGCTCGCTTCGATTTGATTGCCGAAAATATTACCACCATTGAAAAATCAATGAACCAGATAATAGAGCTGTCGAAAAATGATAAGCCTGATATGAACCAGATAGTTCGCTGGGTACAGAACAAGGAAAACCACGCCGACGATACGAGCCATATAATAACGTACTATTTTATGGCTCAAAGGCTCAAACCTGCTGACAAGGCCGATACCAATGCTTACAATAATTATCTCAAGAAGCTGACCCTGCTCCACAAAATGCTCGTCTCTTCTATGAAGGCCAAGCAGACTACAGACCTTTCGCACGTAAAAGAGCTCAGAGCTTTGTTGGCCGAATTCAAGGATGTCTACCTCGGCAAATCCACCCACGAACACTGAGCGGATTTAAAACCTTATGGACTGAAAGCAGGAAAATTACTTTTCCTTTTCTGTTGTTACAACAGTAACCGGTGCAATTTGTTCCAGTTCTTCTTTAAGTTTCTCTGCCTCTCCAACGACAACTATTATTAGCTTATCCGGCTCTATTGTCCCTCGAACCAAACGCTCACAATCTGCCCGCTCGGTCTTCGCAATCCCGCCAAGCAGTCTTTCGAGATAATCCTCACCGAGTTCTTGTGATTCAATCAGCCACAAATCACTCGCAATCTGTTGCGGCGTCTCACGGCCCCTCACAAAACTGCCGAGTATATATGACCTGCTGCTCTCAAGCTCATCATCGCTCGGGCCCTCAGCTTTCAGCCGCTCAACCTCTTCGAGAGCTGCTCGAACCGCCTCTGCTGTTGACTCTGTCTTACTGAAGGTGCCGACCTTGAATTCCCCCGCAAAACGCCTCGCTATATAGCTGCCCCAGGCACCATACGTTAATCCCTTTGCCACCCGAATACTCTCATTCAGCCGGCTGTTGTAAGCCCATCCGAAATAATTGCTCACTATTCTGCTCACAAAATATCTGTCGTCGTGCCGCGTAATACCATGCTGCCCAGCGCGAATCTGGCTCTGTGTACTCCCAGGCCGGTCCACCAGATATATATGCGTTACTGTTACTGCATCCGGTTCGGACATTTTTATATCAGGCCGTTCACCTGATACCTTCCAGTCCCCGAATGTTTTCCTCGCTAATTCAAACGCCTTTTTTTCCTCGATATCTCCCGAGAATATCAACACCGCCGTATCAGGCCGTGCAAACTTACTCCACCACCCCTTCAAATCTTCAATCACCAGCGCATTAACATCTTCAATTTCGCCCGTTGCCGTCCGCGAATACGGATGTTCACCGTACATCCTCCGCCGAAACTCCCTCTCAGCCGCATACTCCGGCTCCGCCGACAAAACCGCCAGCGACGTAAGGACCTGCTTTCTCAGCTTCTCAAACTCCTCTTCGGGAAAGTTCGGCTGCAGCACCACTTCGCCGAGCAGCCCCATTGCCCGCTCAAGATGCTCTGCCAAACACCCAACGTTAACCGTACTCGTGTCCATCCTGCCTGTACCTGAAAGGCTGATTGCATACGTCTCCAGTTCATCAGCCAGTTCGCCTTCACTGTGCTTGCTTGTCCCCTTGACGAGCATCTGCATTGCCATCGCTGCTGTCCCCGGCTTACTCTCCGTCCACGCCCCCGATAAAAGCCCCAGTTGAATACTCACAAACGGCACCTCATGATTTGGCACTACAAGCACCTTCAGACCGTTCTCTAATTCTTTGCTGCTGTACTTTGGTGTTATCTTCGCTGCTGAGGCCTCCGCAACCGGTGCTTCCTTTGGCCAATCTTCCCTGCGCTCAAGTCCGCCTCGCCCCGGCTTCGGTGCTACCTTCTCCGGCTCTGCTGTGATTGCAGCTTCTTCTTCCTTCGCAATTCCGAGCAGACTGCCCGCCGCACCGAGCAGGTTCCTTTCGACTTTAACTTCCAGCGCACGCTCCGCCGTTAAATACTCATTTGCCGCCCGTTGAATATCCGCCGCTGTTACCTTTCGTATATCATCCAGCCACTGGTTAACTTGCGAAACGTCCCCATATTCCACTGCCGCACTGCCGAGCATCCTCGCTTTGCTCTCAATCCGCAGATTACCCGTTACCAGACCACGCAGCATCTGATTTTTCGCCTTCATCAGTTCTCGCTCACTTACCGCTTCTGTCCGTAGCCGTGCGATATGTCCCTCGATAATCTCGAGGATGCTGTTTGCATCTCCGCCCACCGGTGGCATTACCGCTCCTGCCCCGAACAAGCCGTCCTGCTCCAGCGACCACGTCTCAGCCGCCGCACCCACTGCTAATTGTTTCTCTGCCACCAGTTCACGATATAATCTGCTGCTCCTGCCCCCTCCGAGAATCTCCGCCAGAAGGTCTATCACAATCGAATCCTTATGGCTGATTGGCACCGTCCGATACACCACCCCGACAGCGGGCGCAGGTGCATTCTCTTCTTCGAGTTTAACAGTCCGCTTCCCTGTAGTTTCCAGCTCCCGGGCCGTAACCCGCGCCGGCTCATCGTATCGTGGTATCCATTCGAAGTAGCGTCTTGC